>JAAHGR010000277.1 GCA_010672425.1 Symploca sp. SIO2E6 | reverse complement strand
TTGTTTGTTGTTTGTTGTTTGTTGTTTGTTGTTTGTTGTTTGTTGTTTGTTGTTTGTTGTTTGTTGTTTGTTGTTTGTTGTTTGTCGTTTGTCGTTTGTTGTTTGTTGTTTGTTGTTTGTTGTTTGTCGTTTGTTGTTTGTTGTTTGTCGTTTGGGAATGAGGAATATCCCCCTTGTCTTCCTTGTCTTCCTTGTCTCCCTTGTCCCCCCCAGCTCTCCCATCTCCCCATCCCCGCGTCCTCGCGTCCCCGCGTCTCCTCATTCCCCCATCTCCAGTTCCTGCAAAATTCTAAACCTCACATGATTAATTGCCAACTCACCAATCGAAACCTCTTCTTTATTCACAGGGACACCTTGACTTTTGAGGACTTCAAACTTAATGCCTTTACCCATCTCTACGTGATACCAAGCAAGACCCATAAAAAAGCGGGTAGGGTAAGGTCCTCCTTCGACAATATCGTCGGGATTCGATTCCATCGGTAACCAACCTACTCCTGGTAGATAAAATTCCATCCAAACATGATTAAAATCTGGTACTAAAGGAATACCCAATTGATCAGCATGGGCGGGACACTTATACCTACCTACTGTACGGCAAGCGATGCCATTGAGGCGACACAAAGCCAGCAAGAGTCCTAGATACTCTCCACAGGAACCAATGCCTCGCTCTAAAACTACGTCCGGTGTATCTATATGTGGTCTAATCCCATAGGAGAGTTTATCGTAAACATAATTGCGAATACTGTAAATCTGGCGTAGTAGATTGGTTTCCCGACCAATTGCTTCCCTGGCGGCACGGCGGATATTCTCCTTGTCCATTGCTAAATTATCATTATCCACCAGATAGCGGCTATCAAACTCTGGTGGCAACTCCGGTAGCTTTTCCACATCCCTTGGGGTTAGACGGTATTTGATACTCCACACCTCCAGGATGGCCTTCCAACCAAATAAATGGCGCTCCCCTGGCTTCAGGATATCGAATTTAAAGACTGCTACTCGCTGACCATTCTCAATTTCTTCGGTAAAAGGTCTCCCTACTGATTCAATGCTTTTGAGCTTTTGACGGTCTGTTTCAGCTGGTAGAGCAATCCGCCATTCTACCTCCTTTAATTCCACATCATCAAGGGGAGCCAGTTCCTCAACATAGGACATTTCGATTAAATAACCATTGGAGAGAGCATACCGAGACTCAGCCCGGTAGTCAACATAGAGGGGATGAATGAAACTGCGATCGCGGTATTGTAATTCGTAATTGGGATCAGCATTCGGGTTATCTCGGATGTAAGGTTCTTCGCTGGCATAGGCAACATAAAGCAGATCCTGACCCGTCTGAGGGTGTCGATAAAAGGTTAAACCTGTGGGGTTTTCAAAAGGTGTCAGCACACTGAATTTAATTTCGCCAGTTCCCCGGTCTAGACAATAAACTGTTTGTTCGGTAACATCTGAAACCCAAAGCTCCTCATCCCGTACCGTAATATTCTCAACTCCAACCCCTGGAGCATACAACCGGGTAATCTCACGACCCGTATCTCGACTGTAGATGAAAATATACCCAGCTTTTTTGCAGGTGATATAGATGGTGGACTCCTTAACCGCAATCCCGTTAGCGGTGTAAGGCAGACTCATAAAGTGCTGCAACTGTAAATCACCACCCAGTTGGCAAAAGTAAACTTGCTCTTGCTGCGTCAGCCACAGGGTATCTCCAGCAATTGCCAAACCAGAAGCATCGACAAAATCCAACTCGCGAGCTGGGTTTAAAATAGTTGTATTATCACTGAGGGGATCAATTTGCAACAGATAGCCACTAGTAGCGTCGATCGCCAGTAGTTTTTCTCTCCAAGATGCTATACCCTGCAAAGCAGAGGCACTAATTGGTCTAATTGTGCGTAACCAAGGATTATTTTTGGCTAAAATAGAAGAAGCTGATTCAGGAATCATGTGAAGTCTAGATAAAGATTTGGATAAGATTGGGTGCTGATGCCTAGATTTCTTCTATTCAGGATTGGGGCTCAGGCGGCTGTTCGATAACAAATTTGATTATCTTGATCATCATAGATGTGTGATTTGTATCCTGGAACTTAGACTGCTGTTATGGCATCCTTGTATAGAAGGATTTTGCTCTACCGAATAGTATAATTGTTGCGGAATAATTAAGTATGAGCATTCTGCTAGATAGGAGCAAACAGCGGCACGAAGTGCAGCAGCTTTCCTCCGACTCTGAACCCCAAACTTGCCGTTAGGCACTTATTATTTCGCAACAACTCCAGTACTCCCATTATGGATTTGTTTATATCATGGTTTGGTTCAAACGCTCATCACGCTTCCTCATCTTAGCTACTGCCCTAACTTTAGGTCTTGCCGTAAATGTCCCCAAACAGGTGCAAGCTAAGTTTAGCTCTCCATCTCCTAGCAGTCAGCTACCGGAGCAAGGGGATAATTCTCACTCCTCAACACCAACTCCTGAAACTCTGATTAGCAGTTCCTTTACACCACCAAGTGCCCCAAGAGGTGGTGGAGGTAAGGGTCCTGTGAATACCGTCAGTGGAGGCAGGCGTTCAGGTACTGAATGTATAGAGAACAAGGGTCAACCTATCCTCTTAATTCCAGCTTCTGGGATCGGAGAAACAGTTGCTGAGTACCCAACCATTTCCTGGTATCTGCCCAAGATGATAGTTGGTGATACAGAACCTGCCGCAGTAGAGTTTACCCTCAAGGATGAAAACGGGCAGAAAATTTACTCCACAAGCTATGCCTTGGCACAATCTGATGACAACTTTGTGGAACCGGGTGTTATGAGTTTAACTATTCCCCCCTTTGCTAAAGTTCCCCCCTTGGAAATTGGGAAGGAATATAGTTGGAAGCTCAAGGTAATGTGTTCCCAGTTTGACTCATCAGGCGTCAGATATGAATCGGAGGAAATACCTCTCAAGCGAGTTGCTATTGACCCAGCTTTGGAAAGTCGTATTCAGCAGGCAACTCCCCAAGAACGTTTTGCTCTCTATCAAGAAGCTGATATCTGGTACGAGAAATTGAATACCATGCTAGAGCTACTGCAGGAGAGTCCTGACGATCAAGAATTAGCATCTGCCTGGGATGAACTACTGAAATCGGTAGCTAGATAAACCAACTTCCCAGAACCAGGCATCAAGAAAGGTTAACCACAACTAACAACCAATCACCTCTCATGCCACATACACGGTTCCATTTTGGTCAATTTGCTCTCTTTTTCTCCTTACCACTGGCTCTGAGTGCAGCTTGTTTAACTCTGTTCGGAATGCCCCAAGTCCTGCTTGCTCAAGGGATACCAGAACGTTGGGAGTCCTCAGAGTATGAACCCCCTGAAGACATTGGCAGACCCAGACGTATCAAAGACGCAGCAACCCGCTCTCTTAATGGTAGTTGTGACAATAATGATAAACCCCTAACAGCTTTGCTGCCCCAAAATCAACTTGGGATAACAGTGGCAGAATATCCCACATTGTTTGTCTATCTGCCTGCTTTTGGCACAGAAGCATTGTCAATGCCAGTGGAGTTTGTCTTAGAGGATATTGACGGTAAGGAAGTCTATAAAGCTAATTTCCCAACTAATGGAATTTCAGGTATTGTGGCTTTTGGTCTACCTTCCAAAGCAGGTCTATCACCTTTGCAGGTAGGCCAAGATTATCATTGGCGTTTCACTGTAATTTGCAACGAAAATGATCGATCGCAGGATATCTTTGTCGGAGGGGTGGTTCGACGGGTAGAACTGGAATCTGAGCTCAAAGAGCGTCTAATGGTGGTATCACCCGAAGAGCAAGTTGAGCTTTACGCAGAGGCAGGAATTTGGCAAGATGCAGTGTCAACTCTGGTTCAGCTGCGCCGCGACAATCCCACAGATTTACAATTAGCAGCTGATTGGGAAAAACTCTTGAATGCTGTTGAACTTGGGGATATTGCTCAAGAGCCAATAGAACCAATGCCAGCAACAACCTTAAGGGACTTGAACCTGCCTCAATCTCAACTTCCTTCGGAATAGGGAATAGGGAATAGGGAATTGGGAATTGGGAATTGGGAATAGTAACCTCAATTCCACAGGCTGATGAAGGCACCGGTGGGTTATCTGTGCTGTATTAGTAAAGTACAGCACAGACAAGTGACTAATTGGAATTCTCCTTGTCTCTCTTGAGATAATCACAGACTTGTGCAAAAATACTCACTTATTACTTATTACTTATTACTTATTACTTAAGACCCCAAGTAGACAGCATCCAATGTACGAAAAAATTACACCTCCGAATACCGGATCTCCCATTACCTTCAAAGAAGGTGAACCAGTCGTTCCCGATAACCCAATTATTCCCTTCATTCGTGGAGATGGTACCGGTGTAGATATCTGGCCTGCTGCCCAAAAGGTGATTGATGCTGCTGTTTACGCTGCCTATGGTGACAAGCGCCAAATCAGCTGGTTCAAGATATATGCTGGTGATGAAGCTTGTGAGAAGTATGGCACTTACCAATATTTACCCGAAGATACCCTGCAAGCGATTAAAGAATACGGCATTGCCATCAAAGGTCCTCTAACAACCCCAGTGGGAGGCGGTATCCGTTCGTTGAATGTCGCTTTGCGACAAATTAATGACCTTTATGCCTGTGTGCGCCCCTGTAAATACTACCCCGGAACTCCCTCTCCCCATAAAACTCCGGAACTACTCGATGTGATTATCTACCGGGAGAATACAGAAGACATCTACTTGGGAATCGAATGGCCCCAAGGTAATGAAATTGGTAACCAACTTATTGCCCTACTCAATAATGAACTGATTCCGGCAACCCCAGAACATGGGAAAAAGCAGATTCCTCTAGATGCTGGGATTGGTATTAAACCCATCAGTAAAACTGGTTCTCAACGTTTAGTACGCCGTGCTATCCAGCACGCTTTGCGGCTACCAAAAGCCAAGCAACAAGTGACTTTGGTGCATAAAGGCAATATTATGAAGTACACCGAAGGAGCTTTCAGGGATTGGGGCTATGAGCTAGCGGTTACAGAATATCGGCAAGAATGTGTGACAGAAAGGGAATCTTGGATTCTCAGCAATCAGGAGAAAAATCCAGACCTTACCTCAGAAGAAAATGCCCGTAAAATTGAACCAGGTTACGATTCCCTAACACCAGAGAAACAGGCAGTAATTACCCGTGAAGTAGAAGATGTGCTTCGGGTTATCTGGGATACCCACGGCAATAGTCAGTGGAAAGATAAAGTAATGATCAATGACCGGATTGCTGACAGTATTTTCCAACAAATTCAGACACGACCGGCAGAATATTCAATTCTGGCGACGATGAACTTGAACGGAGATTATATCTCCGACGCTGCTGCCGCCATTGTCGGTGGTTTAGGCATGGGGCCAGGAGCTAATATTGGAGATACTTGTGCAATTTTTGAGGCAACCCATGGTACAGCACCGAAACATGCTGGTTTAGACCGGATTAACCCTGGTTCAGTTATTCTATCAGGAGTAATGATGCTAGAGTTCATGGGTTGGCAAGAAGCTGCCGAGTTAATTAAGCAGGGAATAGGTAAAGCGATCGCAAATCGGGAAGTTACTTACGACTTAGCCAGATTGATGACCCCACCTGTAGAGCCACCATTGAAATGTTCCGAATTTGCCCAAGCAATTATCTCACATTTTGATTGAGGTTCCGAGGCAGGAGGCAGGAGGCAGGAGGCAGGAGGCTGCAAGGCAGGAGGCTGCAAGTCATTAGCTCCCCTTCAATTCCCCAATTCCCCAATTCCCAATTCCCCATTCCCCATTCCCCATTACTAAATTCCCCATTCCCCATTCTAAATTCCCATGCCATTTGGTCAAGAGCCACCCCAACTCCTTAAAAAACACCTCTTCTATCAGGGTCGCAGATTTAGCTTTGAGGTCAACTCCCTACGTTTACCCAACAAGTCAGAAGGGGAATGGGAGTGCATTCGTCACCCAGGCGGAGCCCTCGCTGTACCGGTAACTTCAGAAGGTAAACTTGTTCTAGTCAGACAATACCGTTTTACTGTACAAGGGCGTCTTTTAGAATTTCCCGCTGGCACAGTTGAACCTCATGAAGAACCCTTAGAAACCATCAAGCGAGAAATCGAAGAAGAAACTGGTTACACTGCCCATAGCTGGCAATCTCTAGGTAAATTCCCCATTGCTCCTGGCTATTCTGATGAATATATTTACAGCTTTCTTGCCCAGGATTTGGAAAAACTAGAAATCCCCCCTCAGCAAGATGATGATGAAGATATGGAAGTCGTATTAATGACTCTCGAAGAGTTAGAGCAAGCTATCCTATCTGGTGAACCAGTAGATGCCAAATCAATTTGCTCTCTAGTTCTAGCGCGTCCTTTTTTGTAAGGTGGCTCAGAAACCGGGTTTCTTGCTGAGATCTCGGTTTACTGGCCAAAATTCTCCCAAAAACCCGGTTTCTTGTCTGGTGGGCGTATGCTATACGCCCCTAAATTAGTCATTAATCATTGGTCATTATTCATTATTCATTGACTACCTGCAATCTGTGTTCCTTAAAACTATTGCGCAACAGTTTTTGAAAGACCCCAAAAGAAGAAACTATCCTTGCTCAACTGCACCGAGGAGTGATTCCAGTGCAGTCCCTGCCTTATACCAGAAATGGTTGTACTAGTGCGATCGCTTTCTCCTAAGAATATTTGATTGGTTGTGATTTTCCTGGTTTTTTGCTAGTATTATTAATAATGGAATAGGTGTGCGCATATAAACTCTTCCTTCCAGGGTTGAGATGCTGAGGGTGAAGCATTACGATACAATGATGTGGGTGCTCAGGGAGATAATTCTCACCAGAATGCTACTCTTCGAGAAAGCTTCCCTCGCCACTCCGACAAATGTACGAAATTATCAATAATCAATTATCAATTAATCACAGATTTCCCAGAAAAAGCGATCGCGACCACAAGAAACCGGGTTTGCGGGGACAATTTTGGCCAGGAAACCGAGATCTCAGTAAGGAACCCGGTTTCTGAGTCAAAGCGATCGCACTTTCGGGTTAAGGTGGACAAGGTGACAAGGAAGGAAAACCGCCGCGATAAATTGCCAATGTTGGCATTAAACAAAGAGGCCGCTCCACTATCTTCGGCAAAAGTACAGATTCCCCACTAGACTGAGGACTTAGAGCCAGTTATACTAGAGAAGTCTTCTCTAGATAACAGGATGGGATGCCGACCGCTGCGCAGTTAGGGTGTTTGTATCGGATTAGCTACTATTTGACGTATTTAATGTTTCAGCCGATTCATCTCGTCTGTATAGATGCTCGAACCCAAAACCTGTATGTTCTAGCAGGGCAAAATGAAGAAATTGAGTTTGAAGTTACTCCAATTGGGGAGGTGCTTTGATGAATCGAGTTGATTATGGGTCGATGTCCTATCAAGAATTGAGGCGTTATTTTCTGGCTCATCGGGAAGATACTGCCGCATTCCAAGCATATTTGGCAAGGCGCAGAGAGCATTCCCGTTCCGTGATTACAACAATCAATGATCCAGACTTTGACAATAAAATTCAAGCTGCAATCAATCAGCAGATGGCAGAGTATCGCAGTAGCAATGCAGGCTAGCTTCATTAACATATATAAAGAATGGCAGATACTACGGTAAAACAGAAAGTCCTCAAAGCGGTAGAGGAAATGTCGCCAGACGTCACCTTCTCAGATATTATGGAGCGTCTTTACTTCCTGTACAAAATCGAACAAGGGGCTCTCCAGTAGTTAGGCTGATAAGCTGAGCTTATCATTTATGTATTCCTTACAGAACAAGGATGACAGAAATATCTTTTTGAGGAAGCTGTTATAAATACCGGACTTTCCAGCACAAGTACCGGAGAGCCAAATCGTCTGACTTACTAGGCAACTTGAATAAACCATAAAGATACCCTGCACTGTGCTGACCCCTTGTCTCAATTCTCAATGAATAACAGTTTCCCTAGAAAAAGCGATCGCTTAGATAAACTTATTCGATCATGGTGCGATCGCCAATTCTAATTCCTGGTAAATTATTATCTTGTAGGGGCGGGTTCGCCTGAAACTTGCCCATTGAACGATAACTGAACTAAACCCGCCCTGGCGCGGAATTAATCAAAGGATATGATAACTATTTAGGCGGACATGATGGCTACCAGCGTAAACCGGGACAAAATTCTGACCAAGAATAGCTCAATTGTCCATGGGCTGAAGCCCTTGCTATATAAGGTGTCCCGCCTTAAGTTGATAGCCGACATGATCTTATTCCCTAAGCGATCGTGATCGCCAAGAAACCGGGTTTGCGGGGACAATTTTGGCCTGGAAACCGATATCTCAGCAAGAAACCAGGTTTCTGAGCCTTGGTGCGATCACTTTCTCCTAAGAATATTTGATTGGTTGTGATTTTCCTGGTTTTTTGCTAGTATTATTAATAATGGAGTAGCTGTGCGCATATAGACTCTTCCTTCCAGGGTTGAGATGCTGAGGGTGAAGCATTCCGACAGAAAAAGCGATCACGACCACAAGAAACCGGGTTTCTGGGATAATTTTGGCTTGGAAACCGAGATCTCAGTAAGAAACTCGGTTTCTGAGTACTTGGTACGATCGCCAAGAAACCCGGTTTCTTTGGGTAATATCAAATCCGGCTAAACACTTATCGTATCCTTCCACCTTGCAACTTTGGTCTTTTCCTTCTGCCGTCTGCCTTGGAGCCTTCTGCCTTATTGTCACCAAGATGTAACTATGCCACCGGATTTGATATAAAATGCTGATTTGACACTCCCCGGTCTAAAGACGCGGGGATTCTAAGTTCACGGTAGCTACTTGCTCGCTTCTGGCTTGCGCCAACTAGCGTAGAGGTTGCTACTCCCTTAGCGTTACTTTGGGTATGCCCTACCCTAGATCTTGCCTTGAGCAAAATGTTGATTGCCGCGTTGGTATCCCGGTGCAGAACACAGCCACACTGACAGGCATGAGTCCTAGTGCTGAGAGACTTTTTGACTACTCGCTTACACTGGCTACATTCTTGTGATGTGTACTGTGGTGAGACAGCAATAGCTAGTTTTCCAAACTTGCCAGCAAAATACTCTATCCACTCCCTAAACTGATACCAACTAGCAATGCTGCTATCGCACCATGCTGCGCAAACAGTAATCGACTTGGCTAGACAGTGGTTCTTGAGCATATTGCTAACCCTTAAGTCTTGCCTTCGGCACGCTACGCGAACATAGGCTACTAAGTCGTTAGACTTGCATACGTTACGTGCCAGTCTCTTGGCATGTTCTTTCCGTTGCCAATCGCGAAGCGTGCGCGTTAGCGCCCCACTTACTCTTAAGTGTTTCCGAGAATATTTAGCTCTTGCCTTGCGGCGTTTTGTTGAACCTTGTTGTTTTTTGTAGATACGACGTTGAGCTTGCTTGATGTCAGCTTCAGCCTTCCTGAGGAACCTAGGATTAGGCTCTTGATAGCCATTGGAATCAGTGTAAAACGACTCTAAACCTACATCGAGTCCAATCTCATTACCTGTTTTTGGTTGAATATCAA
>JAAHGR010000276.1 GCA_010672425.1 Symploca sp. SIO2E6 | reverse complement strand
GCGTGCTGGTATGACCATAGCAATTGAGCCAATTGTGAATGCTGGTTCCAAGTTTACCCGTACTTTATCTGATCGTTGGACTGTAATGACGGTAGACAATTCCCTATCAGCTCAATTTGAGCATACTGTATTAGTGACCGCTGATGGCTATGAAATTTTAACTGAACGTAAGTAGTGAGCGCCTAACAGCGAATTCTTGCATTCTTGCATTCTTGCCTTCAAAAATTAAGCATTTATCCTAGTTTTGGGCACTTCCATACAGCAAGCTCTAATTATCTCAATTCTCAATTATCAAATATAGTTGTTCCAAATAAGAATGAAACACTTTCTTTGGTCTAGAACCTTTTCATAGCAAGAAAAACTTGTTTCAGTCTAAACTGAAACTACTATATATTCAACTCCTATACTGTTCGTAATCCTCATAAAGGAGAGTGAGATCAATGGTTCAGACATTAGCAATTTCTAAAACCATAACCAGCATAGCAGATTTGCAGGCAAGGTTTAACCTAACACCTGCTGATAGCGATAGTTTTTTTACAGAATGGCATCAAGACTTACCAAATATTACAGAACTAGAAAGAGGAACTCTCGATAGGATTAAACAGCGATTTGAGCGCCATAGAAATATTGCTAAACTCGCTGAAGGGACAATTAACTTATTGCTAGTATCGCCTCTGTTAGACCTAGCCGGTTTTTATGACGAACCCTTTTTGATTACTACAGAACCTCAGGTGGAAATTCTCATCGAAAGTCGAGACGAACTTCTGCGTGGGAGGATTGACATCTTAGTCATTCAGGGTCAACTTTGGTCTTTAGTTGTGGAATCAAAACAGTCAATTTCTTTGGCAGCTGCAATTCCTCAAGCTTTAGCCTACATGATGGGTGGTTCTACTGGCGAACCATTGTATGGCATGGTTACAGATGGGGACTTTTTCATGTTTATCAAGCTTTTAAAACAAGAACCTCCACTCTATGATTTTTCCGATACTTTTTCTTTGTTGTTATTACGCCAAAATAAGCTTTACAATGTGCTACAAGTACTGAAGAAAATTAATAGAGCGATTGTGTCTGGGTCTTATTAGGGCTTGCTGAACTATACGGCTACCATAGAAACCATCATACTACTAATATTACCACAATCGTCGAATCCCATAAGCATCCAATTTATCATCAATACTAATAATGTCCAATCTTTCCTGCATTGATTGAGCAATTAGTAAGCGATCAAATGGATCTCGGTGATGGGGTGGTAAATCTTTTAAGGCATAAATATGAGATAGCTGAATAGGTAGTAATATAATGCGATTACGCCTAATTTCATCGTTGACCAGTTCAGGTAATGCAGTTTTTATTGAGAGTTTTCCTAAGGACATCTTGATTTGCATTTCCCAAATACTGACAAGACTTAAAATTGGTTCATTTTTAGGATCGCTTAAGAAATTGTAAACCCAAGGAGAAAGTCGTGATGGTTCTCCCGACCACCAAATCAACACATGGGTGTCAATTAAGATTTTCATTAATCTTCACCTAGCCAAAATTCATCGGGTAAAGGATCGTTAAAATCTTCACTCATCCAAATTTGTCCCTGGTACAAACCCGGAATGCGAGGGTAATTTTCTGAATCCGATAAAGTTGCAGAAGTGGTTTTATGCACTTGGATAAAATCAAGAACCTGCAAGAGCAAAGGTTCTGGTGCTGAGGCTAATTCATTTACTATCTTTTCTAAGAGGGTCATTTTTTTCCTAACTGATCGCAAGACCTAACATTCGTTATCCTATAATACCTAACACCTACCACCTACTACCTCTGCTAGCTGCTTCATAATCTGTAACACCTTCTCTAAATCATCATCTTGTCCTAGCACAAACTGTCGGGACTTGGCGTAGCGAGGAACATCTTGAAACATGAGCTTCAGAAAAACAAAGTCAGTGCCATTGGTAACCAGCCCGTAGAGGGGAAGATCTCGATGGGGAGTTGCCAGCATGTAAGATAATATTTGGGGAATACCGACTTTAAGGGAAAACTCTGCCCGCTTTGAAAGGACTCGTCGGTTGTTAGTTGTAGGTTAAATCGCTGTTCCAAGTCATAGATTGTTACTTTATCCGCTGATATTGTTTGAACCATAAATCTAAAATCTAAAATCTAAAATCTAAAATCTAACCCGGCGCCTTACGTACTAGAATTACAGTACGGTCTATCCCCCGTGCGATCGCTTCGGGAATATTGCCATGAATCGCTTGCTGCAATAATCCTTCTCGACTGGCTCCTAAGATAATGACATCGCACCGTTGACTAGTAGCAAAATTAATGACAGCCTCGGAGACAGAATAAGCACGAATGGGAATCGTCGTGACTCGATAATTGAGTTTTTCTGCTAAGAAAGAGGCGGCTTGTTGCAACAGGGTAAGATTAGGTTCTGAGTTAGAGGGAGAAAAAACTTGAACTACATTAATTTGAGGTGCAGAGGCGAAAGCAGTGAAAGCTGGTATCAGTTGTAGCGCCAAGTGAGAGTTTGGTCCTCCAGCAATTGGTACTAACCAACGCTGCCAAGCTAAAGGCAAAGTGCAAGAAGTAACAATTGTGCCATCCGCCATTACCTCCTCCTTATGTCCCAATTTTACCAATACCAGATCGCAGGGAGCTTGCCGAATTAAGGTATCGACAACATTGCTAAAGATGTAACCGGGACTATTGGTTGCTTCCCCTTGCCAATCTTTAAAAATCATACTGATGTGTCGTTCCTCTATGGTTTCGAGAATGGCTTGAGCAACATCATGGGATACCCGAATTTGAGTGTGGACAGGAATCTGCCATTTTCTCCCTAACTTTTCTGCCTGACGCAGCAAGCGACGATAGTTAGTAGTATTTACTGGAGTTTTAGTGGGATGCTGAGTACGGGGTATCGTGATAATCTGTAGACATTCCAACTCATACTCGCGATCGCGAGCCACTGCAGCAGCTAGACGCAACAACACTCGTGAGGTTTCTGGTGTGGTTAAGGGAACTAAAAGACGCCCTTTCCCGATGGCAGGAGCACGGGTTTGATAAACTAGGTAACTAGGCTCGGTTGCTTGCCCTACTTTATTAGTGTCACCACTGAGTTGATCGGCTTCAGCACGAATGATATCGGCACGGGTAATAATTCCCACCAGTTTTTCTTCTTCCGTGACTGGCAACCGACTCAATTGATAACGGTTGAGCAGATAGAGAACATGACTCAAAGAGTCAGTCGGTTTCACCGTTATCGGTTTTGGGGTCATGATTTGTGCTAGGGTGACTTGCCTCCACCAAAGATTAGGGTTGGGAGATGGGTTTAGGCTTGACTCTGGGAAGGTGTTTGTTCTATCATCAAGGTTTTTCCTAGTCGTTGACAGAACCAAGTTTCCTGGATGCTCACTCTCCGCGTCTCCTTGTCTGGTCGTCCCCGCGTCATCCAAAACAAGTTCCCTAGTTTCAGCCTCTTCTAAGATGTCAACGAGATTGTTGGGGGCAAATTTCCCTACGGCAAGGTTTCCGTCCCCAATTTTTAGTCCCCAGTCACGAGTTCTGCTGTGGAGTGCCTCAGCCAAATCTGTTTGAGTGACGATTCCCACCAACTTATGTTTATTGACGACGGGAAAGCCACGATGATGGGAGTTGCTAAAAGCCTGCACTGCTTCCTTCAGAGTCATTTTACTGGGTAGGGTTTCTACTCGCCGCTGCATCAAGTCTGATGCCGTTAACCCCGCCAGTGAATTATGTTGTGCTGTTAAAGCTGGCAAACTGTAGCCTCGCCACTCCAAGAGTTGCTGATAGAGGGAACCTTTCGCCAACTTATTGGCCAGTAGGTAGGCAACTACAGAAGTGATCATTAAAGGTAATACCAGATTAAAATCAGTTGTCATCTCAAATACAATGACAATTGCCGTAATTGGGACTTTGGAAACAGCGCTAAAAAATGCTCCCATTCCCGCTAAGGCATAAGTAGTAGTATTATCGATTCCTAATACCTGAGACTCACTTACCCCTACCAAATAACCAAGAGCAGCACCTAGTACCAAGGAAGGGTGAAACAAACCTCCTGGCGCCCCAGAACCATAGGAAACCAGAGTGAGCAGAAAATAAGCAACAAAAGCAAGGCTGGTAAATTCCCAACTGGCATCCCCAGTAATCAAAAGTTCCCGCAAACCACTATTATTGCGGAAATCTGCAGGTAGTAGAGCAACAACACCTCCACAAATCATTGCTGCTAAGCCGATTTTTAATGGCAAACTGAGCTTGAGGCGTTGATAAAAGTTCAGACTCGTGAGAATTCCCTGATGAAATACAGCCCCTAGTAACCCAGCTAAGATACCCAACAATAAGTAGAAGGGAATTTCCGGTGCAGTGAAGCTACTATTAGAAAGAGCAACTTGTTCCAAGTTTAGATCCAAACTGCGTCCACCTAATAACCGTGAGATCACAGCACCGATAAAGCAAGCTAGAATTGCTGTTGCCAGGGTCAATTGAGAAAGATCCTGCAGTAACTCTTCCAGGATGAACATAATTCCAGCCAGGGGAGCATTAAAACCAGCAGCTAAACCAGCACCAGCACCAGCGGCAATCATCTGACGGCGATGTTCTGGAGATGTGGGCATCCAACGACTAAATTGAGCTGCCAAAGCGGCTCCAATATGTACAGTTGGTCCTTGTCTGCCTAAGGTTAACCCCGCTGCCATGGACAAAATGCTGCTGACCAACTTAACCAAAGCCAGTCTTAAATTAAGGACAATGGGAAACTGGGCAAGAGCACCCTTAATTTGAGGAACCCCACTACCGGTGGCTTCTACTGTCAAATTCTCAATAATTAACCCCGATAGTAATCCTAAAAAGAGTCCAAAAGTAGGTAAGACCAAAATTGCAGGTAGTAGTTCAGAAGCTTGAACTCGCCAGGACCCTAACCAGTTGACACTTTGCTTAAGTAAAACAGCAGATAGTCCTGATACTATACCAATCAAACAGGCTTCAGCGATCGCACTTTTAGCCGTGGCCGATCTCATGGCAAGGCGTCGCCTAGGTATTAGCCATTGGCGAAGATAATTTAGCATTGGTCATTGGTTATTGGTTGTTTGTTGTTTGTTATTGGTTGTTTGTTGTTTGTTGTTTGTTGTTTGTTGTTTGTTGTTTGTTGTTTTAATAACCAACAACCAATAACTATTCACTCGATGTTACAGATAACCCTTCCACAATTAGGGAGGGAGTGTAGCAAGGTCCATTCCAATCAGCATCATTACCCAATGCTACTAACTGCTTTAGGGCAGTATAGACGTTACCAGCAACCATAGTGTCTTTTACCCGACCGATAATTTTTCCCTTGTGTATCCGGTAGCCTAGTTCCACGTTAACCGAAAAGTCCCCCGATATTCCAACACCACCTCCCAACATTTGATCTACCACTAGTCCCTGATCCAGCTGTCCGATTAATTCAGCCAACGACCCCTTACCTGGTTGAATCAGCAAGTTAACCAAACCAGGAGTGGGATAGCTACCCATACTAGGACGAAAGCCATTACCAGTGGTACCAGTACCGAGTAATCTGCCAGTAGTGCGATCGCAATAAAATTGTTGTAATATCCCTTCTCTAATCAGTAATAGGGTTTGAGTGGGAGTGCCTTCATCGTCAAAAGGACAGCTGTAGGGACCAGTATCTGGTTGCTGAGAGAGGGTCAACTCATCGGATATTACCGATTTACTGAGGCATTCACTCCAGGGTGAGGTTCTCTCCAGTACTCGCTTGCCATTCAATGCTGCCTGCACAGTGTCCCAGAGTAAATCAGCTGCCTTTGCTGTCAGCAGGATTGGCATCTGACCGGCAGGCAGGGAAATATTTTCCTTTGCCCAGCTAAGACGTTGTAGAATATTGTGGACAATTCTCTGGCTAGTTAGACTATTGCGCTGAGTCTGACCATCGAAAACTGACAAAAAGTCATCTCCCCGCACCCACTGCACATCTAAGGAACAACTGAGGGTTGTATCGGTGTAATGGCAATCTAACCCTTGAGAGTTAATCAGGCGCGTGGCTTCTGATTCACATTCCAACTGGGCTTCACAGAGGACTTCTGGGTAGGCATCCCGAATTTGAGCGATCGCTTCTTTACCAATAGTGATCAATTTCTCTACAGGTACACTATCTCCCAAATCAGGATAGTTTTCCTTCCTCGCCACCGCCAGTTCCACAGGTTCTGGCTCATTAAACTGACAAATCGAGAGTGCTCGATCTACTAAATCTTGGGGTTTCACTGCTCCATAGGCAACCGCCAATCCTGGACGTCCCTCACACCATAACCGCAGCGCGATCCCTTCTGATTGATTACTTTCCAGCTGTTTGAGTCGATTAGCTTCAAAAAATACCGGTTGGGAGTGCGACTGCGACTGATAAACTTCAGCATATTGCGCTCCTGATTTAGCAGCTAACTCTAACAATTGTTGGGCTTGGTTCAAATCCTTAAAACTCATGGTTTGTTGTTTGTTGTTTGTTGTTTGTTGGTTGTTGGTTGTTCATTCTCAATTTTCAATTTTCAATTTTCAATTTTCAATTCTCCTTCACTTCTTGCAACAGCCAAAACCCAGCAAAAGTTTCCGAGGTGGGGGTTGACTGCACGGCGAGAAAATGCACTTGCTGAGCCTTCTGTTTCGCTGAGGAGAATCCTTGTGCTTCTGCTAGGGTTTGAGCATCCTTGATATTAGCTAAAATCCAACTTTCACTGGCTCCAGTTTCTAGCAACATTCTCGGAGGCTTGCCACTGTCCAATTGCACAAAGGCCAATTCTAAACCTGACATCCAGCCAGCCAGAGGTGTTGCTCTAGCAGAAAAGATGATGATACCAGGAATCCGAGTCTCAGGAGCAAGTTCAAACATGGAGAGGGGGAAGGCTTCCCCAAACTCGATTTCCCACTCATCCATTTCTGTAAATGCCTCTGCTGCTAAACTCACAAATGCCCACTGTTCGTACTGTAAGGCATCTGGTAATAGTTGAGGTGTTTGGGATTGATAGCGGACAAATGCAGAAGTTGCCGCGTCGGCTTGATATCCTCTCTGATGGGGATAAAAGTCCTTCATCCTTTGTTGGAGCCATTTTTCTAGGGTATAAGTACGACGGCTAGCTTGAGCAGGAATATCCAATTCTTGGCAGGCTTTAGTAATCATGTTGCTCATTTGCCGCCGAAAGAAGCGAATTTTTTGTGGACGCTGTTGGCTTTGAGCGATGCCAACGGCGGTTCGCGTAGCGACCATCGCTTCGGCTATTGCTTCGTGTAACCAAATGGAATTGACTTGCTGATTGGGACAAAACTTGCTGTATTTAAATAGATTATCTGTTGATTGATTTGGAGTCAAAGGACTCTCACAGATTAAGACTTCCCAAATTTTCTTCTGATTCTCATCCAAAATCGGGCGCGAGTAAAAGTCTAGTTCCCAAATAGTTCCCATGCCTCTGTGTTTATGCTCCAGTTGCCTTCTTCATCATACGGGAGATGGGGGACAAGGGGGATAGGAAGATTCAAAAGTGAGAACCATCATAGCAATCCTATCTAGTTCGTGGTAATTTTCTAAAACGTGCTCCTTGCCATACCTCGGTTTCAGCTGATCACTTATCACATCCTATTGAGGATTGCTATTTATGAGCCAAAACAAATTCACAGAAACAGACACCGAAACATTTTACGATGCCGAAGACAGTCTCTACCGCAGTTTTTGGGACTCAGAAGGCAGCCTTCACTGGGGTTATTTTCTGGACTTGGCTGCCACCTGTGCTGAGGATTTCATTCCTGCTTGCCAGCGGTGGAATGAATATATGCTAGAAAAAAGCGGGATTACAGCCTCCTCTAAAGTTCTAGATCTTGGCTGTGGTAATGGTAATACTGCTATTTGGCTAGCGGAAAAGACAGGATGTGAAGTAGTAGGCATTGATTTGAGTAATGTTCGCATCAGTAACGCTTTAGAGAAAGTGCGAAACTATCCATCTTTGAGTCTACAGTTTCACAAAGCATCCGCGACTAATCTGCCTTTTGAGGAGGGAACTTTTACCCACATTTGGAGCCAAGCAACTCTCTACCATGTTCATCAACGAGAGTTAGCGTTGAAGGAAATGCACCGGGTTCTTCAAGAAAGTGGTATATTTCTCTTTGACGACCTGGTAACGCCAACAAAGCAGCTCAGTGAACAAGCTCGTAAATATGTTTACGATCGCCTGCTATTTGAACCAACCTACAGCCACTCAGACTATATCGATGCTTTGAGTCAACTAGGCTTCATGGTATTACAGTCAAAAGATTTGAGTGCACATCTCCATAAAAGCTACGAATTACTCTCCCTGTTAGCTCAACCACAATATCCAGATTTGAGTGCCGCTTACAACAAAATGTGCGAGGCAATTGCAGCAGGAGAACTAGGATGGAGCTTTTTTTTGGGAGAAAAAGTTAGTGATCGCCTTTCCTGGATCTATGAAACGAAAGACACCCAACAGTTGGAGGATAAATATGATGCTTGGTCTCGCATCTATGATACTGAACTAGATCAACCCTATCGTATCAGTCCAATTCGGTCAGCTCATGCCTTGGCTAAAGTATTACCAAATAAAGATGCGAGGATTCTGGATGCCGGAGCCGGTACAGGGATGGTAGGAGAGGCTTTGGCAGAATTGGCATATACCAATCTTACCGCAATTGACCTCTCGGAACAGATGCTAGAAGTTGCTCGAGAAAAGCAAGTTTACCAAACCCTGTATCAAGACAATTTAGAAGCACCAGTTAATTGCTCTACTCCCTCTAGTTTTGACGCTATCATGTCTGTCGGAGTTTTTACCTTTGGTCATGCTCAGCCAAAAGCCTTGCACAACTTGGATACTTTGTTGGTATCTGGTGGTTACTTTGTCCTTACTGTCCGTATGGATTACCACGACAATAACCAGACTTTGCAAGAGGTACTAGAAAATTTACCTTGGATTTTAATCCACCAAGAAAAATTTATCATCTTTGAGAAGGAACCGATGTATACTATGGTTTTCCACAAGAAGTAGTTTTCGATTAGTCTAACAAATTGAATTGAGGAGAAAACAGAAGAAATGGGGACAATCAAGCTTATGCACGCCAAGCTGCATCGTGTCCGCGTAACTGAAGCAAACCTCCATTATGTAGGTAGTATCACTATTGACCGAGAACTACTGGAAAGAGTAGGAATTCTGCCCCTAGAAGAAGTGGAAATTGTCAACATTGATAATGGGAATCGCTGGTATACTTATGTGCTTCCAGGAGAGGCAGGAAGTGGAGAAATTTGTCCTAATGGTGGCGGTGCCCTATTGTGTAAACCTGGAGATACCTTAATTATTTGGGCTAATGAGGAACGGGAGCGCTCTGAAGTCATGCGGACTGGACATCAGGCAAGAGTGTTGATTGCTAACGAAAATAACCAAGCCAAGGACGTTTTCTACCAGACGCTCATCCCCAATGGCGAGACATGGGAATACAACGGTTATGAAACTGCGAACGGCAAACAACTGATAGATTCCTCCATCACGGTGGAGGTTTAAACTGGAATCTA
>JAAHGR010000275.1 GCA_010672425.1 Symploca sp. SIO2E6 | reverse complement strand
TTGGCCGGATCGCTCGATGAACTTCTTGGTAAGACTTTTGGCAATTTTATGAAATCTTCATGAATAATCCAGGCTAAGTTACGCAGCCTAATTCTGAAAATTATTCATAGCATCTAGAAAATCCTCTTGATTAAAGATGCCATCATCATCGACAGTAATCCAGGTATTATCATCCAATCCTTCTATATAACCACGGGGATGGTATAGTTTGATACCTTGAGATAAAAATCCAGCAATTTGAGGAAAAGAACTGTGATCCACAATCAAAACATCTGAGACAATCAGATGATGCATGACTTTCATAGCTGGCTCATTGATATTAAATTTAACTCGATCACATTTTTTGGTAAAAGAGTTAATAATTTCTTGAGCTTGTTCTTCACTGGCTAAGGAATAAATATGAAATTCATAGGATTTATTTGCAAAAACTTCAATTAACTGATCGACAATATTTTCATAAAATTTAAGCGTTATGAATCTTTCATTTTTTATAGTTGCATCATCTCTTCTAATGGGAACTGCTATATTAATTAGATCTCGATTGTAGTAACAAGTTTTATCAGGATGTTGATTTTGATGATACTTTGTCCTCAATCTGTTCAATGTATTCTCATAGATATGAGGATTTATTCTCCCTTCTTTTCCCCAAACATTGATTTGAGAAAGGGTGACCCTGACGCCGTATAGAAAGGAATAGATTATTTCCTGCTTGTTATCATTGACATCCTTAAAAACTTCTTCAATATAGTTAAATTCTACTCCATGCCAGTAAAGAGAACGCCATTCTGGTATGAATTTAATGCGAGTAATTATTGTATATATAATTTTACGAACAATTTTTTCTATTTTTATAATATTTTTAAGTAAAGTATAACTTTTATATCTTAATCGCCGTATACCCAACAGTGGGGATGATGAAACGATACAAATATCCTTTTTGACAACATCAGCAAATAATTCTTCATCCTTTCCCAGTCCCCAAAAAATTTCCCAATTGTTGCCATCTCGGTAATCTGGAATAGGGTTATGCAGATACTGTAAATTGAACCATTCAGCTAAAATGAAAGCTGTGAATATATCTTTTAGTTTATGCCCAAGCCTCGCATCTGGATGGGGATTGGGAATTACAGTTACGTATTTATTCGACGAGTTTGATTCCATGATTGCAGTTGATCTTAGATTGCTTCATTAATTTATACTTTTATAAGTATATCTAAAATAGATTAGGACATTTTATATGTAACAAACATTAACTTTATATTTCTTCGTATAATTTTAGCAAAGCTCAACTCTCTTAGTAAAAGATAATTGTTGGGAATACTACTATGATCTATTTGCTAGACGGTATATTCAGCAGTTATGTTGAGACTGCGGTGAAGGGATTTCAGTAGCAAATCTTCCTCAAGGAAGATGCTATTGTCGGTTTATTAAGTTAAATATATAGAACTTTCTAAAAATTCTATATCCGGGTTAGTTACCCCCGTTTTGAGAAAGCTGGGGGAGAAGATAACAGGGGTAGTAAACCAGGATTTGGTATTAGATGATTAGCAGCTTATGGAGCAGTTAAATCATGATTAATGTCAATGCTGAATCTACTTTATTCACTGGGTCAGAGCAGGAAGCACTGATTGTATCTATTGTGATGCCTTGCTTGAATGAAGAGGAAACTATAGGGGCTTGTATTGAGAAAATTCAGTCAACTTTGGCGAAAGCCAATCTCAATGGCGAAATTGTAGTTTGTGACAATGGTTCTACAGATAACTCAGTGAAGATTGCTCAAAGTATGGGGGTTCGCGTAGTTCACCAACCTTTAAAAGGCTACGGCAACGCCTACATTAAAGGGTTGGCTAGTACTAGAGGAAAGTATCTGATTATGGGAGATGCTGATGATACCTATGACTTCGCTCTAATTCCCCAATTTCTTGATTATCTCTGCCACCGAGGATATGACTTTGTTACAGGTAGTCGCTACATCGAAGCCGGAGGCAAAAACATTACCTTGTTACATCGTTTTCTAGGTAATCCAGCCATTACTGGCTTTCTGAACTTCTTATTTAGAACTGCTTATACAGATGTTTATTGCGGATTTCGAGGCTTTAGTCGCGAAGCCTACGATCGAATTAAACCTGTAAGCCCAGGTATGGAATTTAACTTAGAGCTAGCTATAAATGCTGGGTTGGCTGACCTCAAAATTGTGGAGATCCCTATACAACTGGCTCCTCGTAAAGGTGAATCCAAGCTACGCACCTTTCGAGATGGTTGGCGCAGTCTGCGAATGATGTTACTGTACTGTCCTAACAAAGTCTTTATGTGGCCCGGCTTCATCCTGCTGACCGTCGGGATGTTAATTCACCTGGTCACTTTGATGGGCTTAATCCAGTACGAAGGACGTGCCCTCGGCGCTGTGACTGGAATATTTGGAACCATATTTGGTGTCGTCGGGTTTGGGATTTTAAGTTTGGGTCTGCATGCCAAGACTTACTCTTGGAGCCGCCGCTTTGAGAAGAACAATTTGGCTCTGCGAAGATTTTACAAATTCTTCAAGCTAGAGACTGGCCTCTTACTGGGTACGGCGATGATTTTGGTCGGTAGCTTGATTTTAATATCGCTGGTGATTGAATGGCTAAATTCAAATTTACTGCCGCTACTGCACCCAGAGCGAGCATCCTTTGCCGCAACATTAGTTATTATGGGCTCTGGAACCGTATTCTCATCATTATTTATTTCAGCCATGTCGATGAAAAAAGTAGGAAGTTATGATTAGTAGGTATAAGTTGGCGAATCACACAGATGGCCATAGTCATTACATTCAGGACAATATTGGAGGAATACCTGCTAAGATTTCCTGGCATGCTCGCAAGAAGATGCTTGCCTCATTGATGAAGCAAGCACAGCCAACTCCTGAAACAACTGTTCTTGATGTAGGCGTTACTTCAGATCACCGTCAAGATTCTAATTTTTTTGAAAAGCTATACCCCTATTCCAAGCAAATTACTGCTGTAGGATTGGAGGATGCTTATTTCCTAGAAAAGGATTACCCAGGACTAAAATATGTCAAAGCGGATGGACTTAATCTCCCCTTTGCCGACAAAAGCTTTGATTTAGTCGTCAGTTTTGCTGTGATTGAGCATGTGGGAAATCGCCAAAGACAAAAAGCATTTGTTCGTGAGCTATGTCGCGTCGGACGGACTTGTTTCATTACTACTCCCAACCGTTGGTATCCAATAGAATTTCACACAATTCTCCCCATAGTTCACTGGCTTCCTCCCTCCTGGTTTCGCACAATTATCCAATGGCTCGGTAAAGATTTTTTCTCTAAAGAAGAGAACCTAAACCTTTTATCTGAGAGAGAAATATTGAGTTTTTTCCCGGCAGATACTAAAGTCTATAGAAAGCATATAAGGCTCCTTGGTATGATATCAAACTTAGTCTTTTATCAGGAAAATTAAAACTAACCAATAACCTCATCTGTCGTAACAGCAATAAGTATTTTGATTGGAGAATTTTTTTTATGGCTAGCCATGCGGAAAACTAGTTTGGAATAAATAGTCATTAAATAATTGAACTTTTGCTGCAAGCTGAGGAGAGTCATTATGGATAACAGTGTCCTAGGAATAATTTCATACTTGTTCGCTTTTACTTGGGGGATTTGTATTCTCTTTTCCCTCATAGGGTGGGGGGGAGTACTCAATCGCCTACTCTTTCCCAAACAGCGAGTTGACTGGGGACAGAGAGCTGCTTGGGGAATTGCTTTTAGCGTTGTTGTGGGCGGAGTCTTAAATGTAACCTGGACCATTTCAAGAGTGGTCATTTTAATCTATCTTGGTTTGGGTTTTACCTATTTAATAATTGATTTTTACAAGAATAGGTACTTATTCAGGACTCCTTTATTTCAATATGTACGTGATTGCCGAAAAGATAAGGTACTTTTTCTTGGCTCTATTATAGTTGTGCTCCTGATATTATTGCAGTATGCAGGGAGCATTGCTACCGATAATTTTAATGGACATGATGACTACCATGCGTATTTTGTTTTTCCTAATCAGATGCTGCAAATGGGGTCTATGAGTCCAGATCCGTTCAGTGCCAGAAGAAACGTATCTCTGGGAGGGAAACCATTTTTAGACACTTTTGTTCTCAGTACCCTTTCTGAAGAAAATTTAAACATTATTGATTCAGGGGTTGGCTCAATAGTAGCTGTTGGCCTTCTATTAAGCTTTTTTCAAGGAAAAGAAATATCGAAAATAATTGCAATCTTCATTCTGTTATTATTTCTCCAGATCGATTTTAATCAAGTAAATATAACCGCTGTTACTGTTCCCTTGGCCCTTTTTTTAAGTCTGTTTAGATTCCTTAATTGGGAGCGACTCAGGCTTAACCATTTTCTAGCTAATGCTTGCATAATAGCTTTGACAGCAGCAGCCATTTGCGCTCTGAAATCGAACCTCATTATCCCCTGTATGATTTTATTCAGTTTGAGCTATTTGTTTTATATCGTTGACTCTAAATTTGAAAAAAAATCCGTCGATGAATTTTTATTTTCTACTGGCTTATTTATTGCATTTATCCTGCCTTGGATGCTCTCAATGTATCAATCATCAGGCACTTTTTTATATCCTCTACTGGGCAAGGGATATCATGGTTCTGTTTACGGAACCCTTCTCCTGCCTTACAGCGAATTAACAATTTTAAAGGCGCTTAAGATTATTTGCAAAGTTGTATTGAGTATTGATTTTTTAGCCCTTTGTTTGCTCGGTTTTGTTATTCTTCGACAAGGAGGGCAAAAGCTGATCAGTCGTGAATCTCCTCTATCTCTTATCGGCAGTGCTGCACTAGGAAAAATTTTATTATCTTTAGCGGCTGGAGGATATGGTATGTATCGATATTCAGTTTCCTTTATAGTGCCTGCCATCATTATCTTGATGATAATAAACTTGGAGGACATAAGACAAGAAAATTTGATTAATCTAACACACTCTAAGCCTGTGATTATTGCTATGTTTGTAGCTGCTTTGCTCCTTGGAGGTCCAAGATACCAATGTATAAGCGGAGGAGCTCTTAGCAAGATTAAATCTGGCTTAAAGGGTGTTGATTTAGTTTCGCAGCCAGAAGTCGCTCAATACACCAAAATGTTAGAGGCAATTCCATCAGGGGAAACTATTTTAACGAGACTTAGTAAGCCTTTTTTAATGGATTTCAGGCGGAATAGAATTTTTCTAGCCGACTACCCAGGGGAATTCAGCCCTCCACCTGGTATGCCCTTTTTCAAGGGAAGTGAAGCCCTAGCCGATTATTTGAGTTCAAAATCTATTAGATATGTGGCATATTCTTATGCAAGTGAAGCAAACTTTCCATTCGAGGATTTACAAAAAAGACTCAGCCCAGAAACGGATACTTGGACGAGAACTCAGGCACAGCACACATTTGATTTTCAGGACAACTTAAAACAATTGGGCGATACTAGAAAACGAATCTATGATGACGGCGAGAATTTTGTTCTAGATTTGCTAAGTCGGAAGAAACACAAATGAGTGATTTTAACCTACTAGAGCGTTATTCCAGGAGAAGGTGCTGTAGCGTTTTTTAATCACTCACTTCCTTAACTTCCCTTCTTGTCAATAGAGTAGTTTTATTGCGGTGAGTAGTTACAAACAAAAATACTTTGCACATTGGTGCATATTTGTTGGCATATTAGTGCAGATTTATTCCTCATTCTTGCTAGGTTATTCAATTTTGCTTACCTTGAATAAAGAAGTTCAAACTTAGTGCCTTGGTCATTGCCCAACCAACTATTCTGGCTGGAGGATAGATAAAGCACATTAAATAATCAACAAAGGCATAGGAAATTAAGGTGGCTATGGCAGCCCCCATCTCTTGATAAATGGGAATTAACCAAAAATTCAATAATATGTTAACTACAGCACCTATAGACTTTTCAACTAAATTATATCTTGTCCGACCCTCATTAATGATCCAAATTTGTGACTTACAAATACCTAAAAACCAAAACATACCCGTCCACACTAGGATCACTAAAACCCTACCACCTGAGGCATAGTCATCACCAAACATGAGCACTAGTATAGGTTTGGCCAAAAAAGTCATCGGAATGGCAATCGAGTAAGCTAATACTGCCATCAAATTTAACAACTTTTGCAGCCGACTATAGTAAAGGGTCTCGCTGCTTCTTTTAGCCTCTGTGATCGAAGGCGCGACGGAAGATACAATCCCTATGGGGATAAAATACCAAATTGAAGAAATCCGCGTTGTCACAGCATAAATGCCTACAGCCTCATCACCAACCATTTGTCCTAGCATCACCTGATCTATCCGCAGATAGATCATAATCGCTACTCCCGCAATAATCAGAGGCCAACTTTCCTGGAGCAAGCTTTTCGCTCTTCCAAAGCTGGGACGCCATGCTAGTAGAGTTTGTCTGTTAAATTGATAAGCAATCACCAAACCAATAGCTCCCAACATCAGTTCTATTGACATTGCCAAAGCAACAAAGATGACAGAAGCCTGGATGCTAATTAAAATGATTCTCAAACAAGTAACGATGATAAAAGCTGTATTTTTAGCCAGAACTGTATATTTTGATTTAATTTGCCACTGGAACCAAAAATCGATGGCATCAAAAGTTTCAAAAATGGTTCCTGCTGCAATAATTGCTACTAAATAATGACTTAAGGTCTCATCTGGACGAATCAGCAAAATAGTGCTGATGGCTAACAACCAAGCCAGAGTACTTCCCAGGAGTTTGAGGATCAAAGCAGTACCCAGTATTTCTTTTTGGGAGGCTGGCTCATGAACTAGTTCGCGTATTACAATCCGATCTAAGCCCAATGTTGCAAAAATACGAAACAAGGCAACCAAAGAGCCTGCATAGCTCAAAAGACCAAACTGCTGGGGGCCTAGATAACGAGCAATCAAGGCTACCACAATAACACCTACCCCTAGACGGAGGATGCGATCGGCGAACAACCAGCTAATATTACTAATAATTTTACGTAGCCTAGGGCTGAGCTTTCCTATTGCCGTAGTCAGCTGATTGAGCATAATGTAGAAAAATATTATTTACTGAGGTATTCTCTCACTATAGTGATGAAAAAGGGATAATAAAATAATTCTTGGAATTGGACAGAGTAGCTATGCCCACTCAAGTATCAGTCTTAATCCAGATACGACCTATCTGTATCTACTTCAGAAAATAGACTGTCATAGTTTACCATTACTTGTCAAGTAAGTAAGGAATTGGTATGAATGAAAGTTATCCAACATGGACAGTACTTGGGCTAAGTCCAGGTATGATTTTAGAGAAGGAATTGGAGGTGAGCCAGAATATCAGAAGTTGCTCAGAGATTATTTAGATTCTGTAACGCTAATTGAAAAAATTGCGATTTATCTTGAGGCAATTGTCAATTACTTAAGAAACAGGATCTTATGAATGAAAAACGCCATATTAATTTGATATCATTTTTGTAATTGGAGAGAGTAACTATGCCAACTCAAGTAACAGACACAGAACATTTATCAAGTATTAGTCTTAATCCAGATGCCCCCCATCTGCATCTACTTCAGGGAGTAGATTTTCAGCCGGTCTTGATCATGGGTGACCATCGCTCTGGGACTACCTTGTTATACAAGTTATTAGTAGAAACGAACTGCTTTAACTTTGTCAATGCTTATCACATTATTAAGTATGATCAACTTTTGTCAAATCGTTTAAATGAAACAGAGCACCAAGCTCAACAAGAAGTTAATGAACTCTTTCAAGCTCTCGGCTTAAAAAATCGACTCATTGACAAAGTCGCTGTTACTGCCGGACTACCAGAAGAGTATGGCTTTATTCTAGAAAATGCTGGCAAACCGCCCCATATCTGTCCGGAAAATCTGGACAATTTTCGAGAGTTGTGTCAAAAAATTCAATTTATTTCAGCCCCCCAAAAGAAGTTGTTGCTCAAAAATCCCTGGGATTTTGCTAACTTCAAGTATATCAAGAGTACTTTTCCCGCAGCAAAATTCATTTTCATTAACCGACATCCCATACACATCATTAATTCTCAGTTGAAAGCCAGCCTGTCTATGCTGTCTACCAAGAATGCCTACATTGCCGCCATCTCGCAGCAATATGCCAAATTGTACGATAATCGTTGGCGTCTTTGGTATCGACGGTTACGGAATTCTTTGTTTTTCCAGCGTTCCTTAAGTAATGCCACTAGAGATGTCTCTCAGGCTTTAGATTACTTCATCGAAAATGTCAACTCATTGCCCCAGGGGGATTATATCACGGTCAGATATGAGGAGCTATCTCAGGAACCGGAAAAAGTTGTACTGAGTATTTTGAATTTTCTCCAACTGCAACCGGAATCTCCTCTATCCTATGACACTTTGATTGAATCCCGCCCCCTAAAACTGTTACCAGGAGTGGCAAGTAAGTATGAGCAGTTGCATCAGGAACTCCAACCATATTTTGATTATCTTGGTTATGGGGCGTAGCTTTAAAAATGCCTAATCATAATGGTTTTAACCTATAGATTGTGGACTTTCTACGGGAGATTCTACTGGGTGACCAGCAAGCTATTAGATTACTATACCTCATTAGCTCGTTAACCACCGTCAGGTTAAGTAGCGCAAGCGTCTCGTTTGCTGGGGATCAAACGCGAGCAAGATGCTCGCACTACATATTGCATCCCCACTACGAATGGAAGATACATACCCTGTTTCCAATTCCCAATTCCCAATTCCCAATTCCCAATTCCCAATTCCCAATTCCCAATTCCCAATTCCCAATTCCCTATAATTATGCTAAAACTTATCCACTGGGCGATCGCTCCTGCCTTGATTGCGGTTATCACTGGATGTGCCAGTAGTAACCAACAGCTTCAAACCACTCCAACGACAACATCCGTTTCCTATTCCGTTGGAGAAAATGGTTATCGTTGGGCGAATGTATCCATCGGAGGAGGTAGTTTTGTTACAGGAGTCTACCCCCATCCGCTACAGAAGGATCTGGTTTATATCAGAACTGATATTGGTGGTTTCTATCGGTGGAATGCCGTTGATCAAAGCTGGATTCCCCTCAATGACAGCTTTCCCTTTGCCCAGAAAACCTACTACGGAGGAGAAGCCTTAGCCGTTGACCCCAATGATCCCAATATTGTCTACATGGCAGCAGGCAAATATTCTGGATGGCCGATGAAGGGTTCAATTTTTAAGTCCACGGATCAGGGAAAGACTTGGACTAAGTTGAACCTAGACTTGGGGATGGACAGCAATGGGAAAGAACGCTGGGCAGGAATGAGACTAGCGGTAAATCCCTTGGACTCGAACATCGTCTTCTTTGGTTCCCGACACGATGGGTTATGGAAGTCAGCGGATGCAGGGGCAACATGGACTAAGGTTACTACTTTTGCCCCCAAATTGGCCAAAGATGTTGGTATCCTGGGCATCGTCTTCGACAAGCAAGTGCCCGGTTTAGTCTACGCTAATGTTTATGGAGATGGCATTTATCAATCTATGGACACAGGGGTTACCTGGAGCAAGATGGGGGGTAGCCCTCTCCAAACCCAGCGCCA
>JAAHGR010000274.1 GCA_010672425.1 Symploca sp. SIO2E6 | reverse complement strand
TAGGGAGAGTGGGGATCTCCAACCTTGGGTATATATCGAAAACGGCTGGGCGATCGCACAATCAGAACCAATCCTACCAGTAGCATCATTAAAGATGCTAGGAAGCCACAATCACCAAAATTTGTTGATGGCTATAGCAGTAGCACGGTTAGCAGGAATCGAGAAGGATGCGATTGCTCAAGCAGTTGCCAATTTCCCTGGTGTTCCCCATCGCTTAGAAAAGATTATCACCTGGCAAGGTATAGATTTTCTCAATGATTCCAAAGCTACCAACTACGATGCTGCTCAAGTGGGATTATTTGTTGTTCCTAGTCCTGCCATTTTGATTGCTGGGGGTCAAGCGAAAGCCGGTGACGATACCCTCTGGTTGGAAACCATTCAAGCCAAAGCTGCTGCTGTTTTACTAATTGGAGAAGCTGCTCCCACCTTTGCTCAACGGTTGGAGCAAATTAACTACGAAAATTACGAAATCGTCGAAACTATGGCCCAAGCTGTACCTAGAGCAGCAGAACTTGCCCAGATTTATGATGCTAAGGTTGTGCTCCTTTCTCCTGCTTGTGCTAGTTTTGATCAATACCAAAGTTTTGAGCATCGGGGGGATGATTTCCGTCAGTTGTGTCAGCAGCACTTTATGGATTGAGTTATTGGTTATTGGTTATTGGTCATTGGTCATTGGTTATTTGTATTGCAAAGGAAATAATATAGCAGTTCTCGCATTCATTAGGTAGATCTTCCATTCCCTATTCCCCATTCCCCATTCCCAAAACCAATAACGAATGTACCTCACAAGTATGAGAAACGCTAGCTCACGTTATTGATCTGTAACCAAGTCCTCAAATCATCCAGTGTCGAGAAATCTAACAGTGCCTCAGCTAATTCCTCTAAACCTTCCAAAGGTAATGCCTTGATTTGTGACTCCAATTTTAGAGGAAGTTTACCCACTTTTCGGTTCAGCAGCTTCAACACTAATATTTGTCCTTCTTGCTCTCTCCCTTGCTCTCTCCCTTGATCGTGGCCTTTTTCTAAGCCCTGTTCTAAGCCTATTTCCAGACCTTCTTGATAAACTCTTGTCTCCTTGATACTTTCAGCTAATCCTAACATTTCGGCAATCTCCTGACGGCTCAATAAGGGAAATTTATACACCATTGTAGTCTCTAGCAATTCTATGATGGTTGAAGAGGGAAAGGGCAAAGATTGCTGTTCTACTTGTGCCAACAGTTGTCTGGCTCTGGCTGGGGTTCGTTTCTTGGATGCGACAATCAGCTGCATTAGTCCTATGACTACTGAAAACGGTTGCACCAGTCCCTTGCTCATTGAGATAAAAACGCTGGACTTGGTCACTTTCTAATAATAAACTATATACTCCCACATCCTCTGGTTCTAGGGATTTACTGGGAAAAATCACCACAGCCTGCCAATTGGTATACTGGGGGTTCTGTTGCAAAAACACAAATAGTTCGGCAAACAAGCGATGGTAAATCAGCTCATCATCTTGGAATTGAACTTCGACAAAAAATACGGTGGAATCGGGGGCATCTTCTGGAGGGAGGAATACTCCATCAATACGAAAGGCGGTTTGTTTAACTTCTATAGATTTAAACTTATACCCTTGGCGTGATGGTTGTCCAATGAGCTCAAAAAATAGTGCTGGGACATCGTGGAAGATGCGGTAAAACAAAGAGTCTGTCTTCACGGTGGGGTTTGTTCGCCTTTTCTTTTCCTTAGAATAGCGTTTTGAAAGGGGAGCAAGCGACTCCTGCCAGTCCAGAAATCCGGTATACCTCGTTATAACCCACCCGGTAGAGACGTTGCAGGCAACGTCTCTACCGGGTTTCGCGGTTGCCTTATTTGTGGGTCTAGCCCAAGCAGATTAGGTATTACAACGAGCAGCGTAGTGCGAGCATCTTGCTCGCTTTTCACCGATCGCAGTGCTACACCTGTGGGGAAAGCTCAAAATATAAATTTGTCTTAAAGATGAGATTTATTCTCAGTTAATTATGATATTACTAAATAGATGAGAATATTTTGGAATAAATAGGAGGCTGTTTACAGGAAATCACACAAAGTCTGGGAGAGTGGTGGTGAAATTTTTTCATCGGGACTGCCTTGGGGCTCAGCTCCCTGAAGCGCCCCCAGCTTATCTTTACCGATAACCTGTCCTAACCGAGCAGTATTGGGTGGGAATGGCTCAAAAAATTTTGTAACAGTTGATCGTATATTAATTTAGAGCAAGAGATAACAAATGATAACTAATTGCAATACCTATCTGCGAGACATGCCAGAAGAGACTAGAGTTCGCGTGGTAGGTTACGAGCAAGCCTATTTGGGCTATAAAGGGAGACTGTTATCCATGGGACTGACTCCCGGGACAGAATTTACTGTCATCCGCCACATCCCCTTTAATATGGTAGAAATCGAGGTGCAGGGTTTAAAACTTAGCTTGCGCAAACAAGAAGCCGATGCTCTTTGCGTTGAGGAGGTGGATGATGACCAGAGAAATTTTAGATTTTAGATTTTAGATTTTAGATTTTAGAATAAAACGGTCACAAGCCCCTAAATTTATTTAGGTCATAAATCTAAGATATTCAATCTTCAAATCCTCAAGCCCCTAAATTTATTTATGGGGTAAATCTAAAATCTTCAATCTTCAATCTTCAATTGTTTGACTTACATGGATAATCACTCTACAACTGTTCCCTGTTCCCCATTCCCTGTTCCCTACTTTGTACTAGCAACCATTGCCAGTTGCTTGCTAGTAGGAGTTGCAGCTTGTCAGAAAAGTGAATTGCCATCGGCAACGAATGACCCTGAACAATTATTACAAACCAAACAATGCCTCAAATGCGATCTCAATGGTGCTCAATTGAGCAAAGCAGATCTCCAGGGAGCCAAGTTGAATTATGCCAACCTCAGTGGTGCAGATCTCAGCGGTGCTAATCTCAGTGGTGCTTTGTTGGATAGCGTTGATCTCAGCGGTGCTAACCTCAGCGATGTCAATTTAAGTTCGGCTGCTTTAGCCAAAGCCAATCTTAGTGGTGCTAATCTTACAGGAGCGAACTTTTCAGGAGCATTCTTGAGAGCTGCTAATCTCCAAGATGCCCAGCTGAATAATACCAAGTTCAATGATGCGGACTTGAATACCGCCAACCTTGATGGTGTTGAGATCAATAATGCTGATTTCCAAGGCGCAATGATGCCGGATGGAACGATTAAAAAGTAGCGCTATGAGTCAGCTTGACACCAAGGCATCCACCAAAAATCTTCAGGCAAGAGCAGCTGAAGAGAATTTATCCAACCCAACCATCTTTAAAATAAGCAGCATTATTAGACCATTTTTTCTTCTCTCTTCGATAATTCATGCTCTGCTGCTGCTTTTACCATTACCCCGCCAAACCAATCTTGAGCTTGAACCAGAGCCAATTTCCACAGAAGAAAACATTCAAATTACCCAGCTTCCACCGCCTCAACCTTCCCCTTCACCATCTCTAAAGCCATCTACTCAACCACAACCCTCAATTATTGAGCCTCAAGCCACCAAACCACCTCAAAAACGACCAACCGAAAGAGTAGTTCAACCATCTCCAAGACGGACTCCAGTAATACCTCGAAAGCCGGAAATTCCTCGGCAGCAGCTAGAAACAACTGTGCAACCAGAGCCAATTGTTTCACCTAAGCCATTACCGGAACCATCACCGGAACCATCACCGGAACCATCACCGGAACCATCACCGGAACCATCACCGGAACCATCACCGGAACCATCACCGGAACCATCACTCGAACCATCACCTGAGCCATCACCGGAGCCATCACCGGAGCCATCACCGGAACCATCACTCGAACCATCACCTGAGCCAACAACTAGTCCCTTTGCCTCAGCTAACTTTCCTGTTTATCAAGACGCTCAATCTGGCTGTTTTGGCAGGGATACCTGTAATGAAGTATCAGGAGTCCAAGGTTTTCGCCGCTTAAGTCGCAATTTGCAAAAATTGTTAGAAGAAAATAACTATACAGTTGTGCTGCAAGAGGATCTTGGGGAGACAGGGATAGAAATATTTGAGGTATCTAAAGATGACGAAACCCAGTATCTGAGTGTTTTGGATACTGGAGAATTAGGTAAAGCAGTATATGTTCTGGCTCCGACACCAATTACTAGCTTGGAGGAACTTGAGCAAAGAGATGAGAACTAGTAGTGGCTCGGCATACCTAAAAATGTAGGTTGGGTGTAACGTTCGCGTAGCGTCTCCGAAGGAGAAGTGAAACCCAACGCAACACAGTCCGATGTTGGGTTACGCTAGCGCTACACCCAACCTACTTATTCCATCATTTTAGATGTGTCACGCCAGTAGTAGCGTGACACAGCTAAAAAGGTGTAATAGGAAATCGACGGCTTCCTTGTAAATTAAGGGTTTGAGCCAAAATCTATTCCCTCATTTTAAGTGTGTCACGCCAGTAGTGCCGTGACACAGCTAAAAATGTAGGTTGGGTCGAGCGATAGCGAGACCCAACACAACCCGCTCCAGCGTTGGGTCTCGTTGCCTCGACCCAACCTACATCTATTTCCTCATTTTAGGTATGTCACGGCAGTAGGTTCGGTGTAACGTTCGCGTAGCGTCTCCGAAGGAGAAGTGAAACCCAACGAAACCTTCTTCAATGTTGGGTTTCGTTCCTCAACCCAACCTACACCTATTCCCTTGTTTCTTCAGAGCGATCGCTTATCTGATAATGATGATAACAAAGCCACAAAATTGGAGTAGGGGCTCCCTTCACCAACCATCTTTCGGTTAGACCAAGCCAATTACGTAGGGTTTGCTTCAGGAAGTAATGAGTAATGAGTAATGAGTAATGAGTAAGACCGAATGAAGCATTTATCCTAGCCAACAGATGCAAAAACCTTGCACTTATGAAGGAAAAGAATGCTTGAAACCATTGTCTGGTATAGCTTACACACTTATACAGCAAGCCCTACGTAAACCCGCCCCGGCTGATGATACACCTATCATCCCACCGGGGCGGGTTTGGTGAAATTATCGTTGAATAGCCTGCGTTTCGAGCGAACCCGCCCCTACACATTAATGAAGATGTGAACTTAATGGAATAAATCTAAAATCTTCAATCTTCAATCTTCAATTGCTTGACTCGGCTTTGATTGTTTGGTATTATTTTATAATGGTAAAGTGTACGCACATATAGAGTAGTAACAGAAACTAGGGAGCAAGCTTTGGTGTAATTATAAGGAACAAGCTTTGGTGTAATTATAGGGAGCAAGCTTTGGTGTAATTATAAGGAACAAGCTTTGGTGTAATTATAGGGAGCAAGCTTTGGTGTAATTATAGGGAGCAAGCTTTGGTGTAATTATAGGGAGCAAGCTTTGGTGTAATTATAGGGAGCAAGCTTTGGTGTAATTATAGGGAGCAAGCTTTGGTGTAATTATAGGGAGCAAGCTTTGGTGTAATTATAGGGAGCAAGCTTTGGTGTAATTATAGGGAGCAAGATGCTCCCACTACTAAAATAAAGAAACACACCCTACTCCCTACTCCCTTGTTTCTTAAGAGCTCCCCAGGAGCATATGATGCCCCAATTAAATAGGAGAAACATATCTCCTACCTCCTTGGAAGCTGCCTCCTGCCTCCTGCCTCCTGCCTCCTGTTTCTTGAAAGAAATTAGAAACTAAAGACAGTGCGGATAGTTCCTACAAAAATAGTGTCGTTGTTGTCATTGTGTTCTGGGTTGAGGATCACAATCACACCAGGAGTAATGGCAATATTTTTGCTGAGCTTATAACGGTATAAGCCTTCGATGTGATAGGAAGTATCGCCATCTCGACGGCTACCATCTGCAAACTCACTACCACGAGCACGAGGTGGCATACCAAAGATGAAACCTAGCTTGCTGCCTTTGCTGCCTACGTCTACAATGCCGATGTTAGCAGCCCAGTTCCAAACGTCCCTGTCGGTTCCTCGTGGTACTCCTTGTAATGCTAAACCCAGATTAGCTTCTTCTAGGATAGCATTTTGGTAACCTACCCAACCACCGATAGAGAGTTTGCCAAACTTGAGGTTTGCTTCGACACCGTAGGAATTGGCGGAAGTAGCAACACCACTACCAAAGGGTCGCCTAGCGAAGCCACTACCTGTGCTACCAGTAACGTTAACATCGCTTCCCCTGTAGTAGGAGTTGGCGTAAGTTGCAGCTACAGTCAAGAAATCAGAAGGCTTGAGAGTTAGTTGTCCCATGGCAACATAATTGCCATTGAAGAGTCCAAAATCGTTGTTAGGATTGTTGGCGTCGTCAGCAAAGTAAGCTCCAGAGATTTCCGCGAATTCTCCTAAGCTGTAGTTTACTCCTAAACCGCCACCGCTGCCTGTGCGGTAGATGGGGTTGAAGCGTCCAAATCGGGAAACTGCACCACTACCACTGCTGGCAAACAAGGGGTTAACTACATTAATGAGGGTATCGTTCAAATCACCGCTAGTGGCATCAACTTGGAAAGTGAGATTTTCGCCTACGGGGAAACGATACCACAACTCACCAATATCAACGCTGTTATTATTGCTGCCATCAAAGGACAAGCGAGACATATTTGTGCCAGTAACGCCGCTAAATGAGGTAATATTCCTGGCTTGTAAACGAGTTCTCAGCTTATCTCGTCCCGTAAAGCTAGTCTCAAAATTCAAACGTGCTCGGTTGGCGAAGATAGTATTGGCTTCCAAGTCTTGAGTTGGCGTACCAGGACTAGGAACAGCAACCGTGTCACCAAAAACATCTGCGATCGCAAATACTACCTCACCTTTGAGCTTGGTGGTAACGGAAAACTGATGGTCTTCCAAAAATGCTACCCGTGCATCCAGGTTGTCTACTCGGGTTCCCAGCACTGCTAGTTCCGCATCAAACTCCTGAATCAAGGCCCTGAGTCTTTCCAAGTCCTCTTCCGTAACCACACCACCGGCGGCAATTAGTTCCTGAATCCGGTCTAAACAAGCTCTTAAACCAGCAGCAAATTCGTAGCGGCTAGTAGGACGATTACCTCGGAAAGTGCGATCAGGGTATCCCACGATACACTTATAATCTTCCACTAGCTCCCGCAGAGCATCGTAAGCCCAGTCTCCAGGGGAAACGTCGGTAAGCTCAGTAATACTGGTGAGCTGAGATTGGCTGTTATCGTCTTCGCTGAGTGGTTGGCTGTAAGACTCGATTTGGTCTAGAACTTGATTGGTGTTATCGGAACTTGGCAGTTGTTGAGCTAAAGTACTATCAGCCAAATCCCAACTGGGGTTTGGCTGGGTTACTGTAGCTTCGCTGACGGTAGTAGTTGCTTCTTCCTCCAGTACAGTTTCTGTAGCAGAAGTACTATTGGCAAGTAATAAGGATACTCCCAGAATTGTGGAAGTGACCTTCAATGTATTCCAGAAAATTGTTGACATCTTAGATAATCCTCACACCTAGTGGATTGAAAAAAAATTAGTCGTTATTCACAGCAAGAAACCCGGTTTCTGGACCGACGCTCTGGTACTAGCAATAACCACGACTGCTAGTTTGGTTATTGTGTTGGTCTTTTTTAGCCAAACCTAAGTCCAACCGACTTTATCCATTAACTGCACTGCCAATGGTTGGAATTCTCCATAAGCTTCAACATTAATCGAGTCACTCTTAAAAGAGCCAAAACTTTTCAGTACCTGGTTAGCAGATACATTAGAAACAACGGGATATTCATTATTCCCATCAGCAAAATAACGCTGAGATGCAGAACTGACCAGATGTTCTAGGAATTTAACCCCTGCTTCTGGATTAGGAGCCGTTGCCAGTAAACCACCACCACTGATATTGATATGGGCGCCTCGATCGAGGGGTGCTTTACCTTTCTGGTTGGGGAAAAACATCCCAATTTTCGAGGCTACTTCCTGATCTTCTGGCTTATCGGAACCTGCCAGACGAGCTACATAATAGCTGTTAGCGATCGCCAGTTCTCCGATACCAGCAGCACAGGCTTTAATTTGGGCAGTGTCGTTACCTTCAGGTTTTCTGGCAAAGTTAGCTTTGAACCCTCTCAACCACTCTTCTGCTATTTGTGCTCCATAGGTAGCAACTAAAGAAGCGATCAAAGATTGGTTGTAAATATTGCCAGAAGAGCGAATCAGAATTTTGCCTTGCCATTTGGGGTCTGCTAAATCCTCATAGGTAGATAGCTGCGCTGGATTAACCAGGTCTTTGTTGTAGACAATCACCCGTGCTCGTTTGGAAAAGCCAAACCAATGACCCTCGGAGTGGCGCAAAGAGGCTGGTATTCTCGATGTCAGTATTTCTGAATTTACCGGCTTGAACAAACCGTCTTGAGCCGCACGCCAGAGATTACCTGCATCTACGGTCATGAAGACATCAGCAGGACTGTTAGCACCTTCGGTCTTAATCCGTTCTATCAGCGCCCCCGCTTTACTTTCAATGCGATTGATCTTAATCCCCGTCTTGCGAGTAAAGCTCTCATACAGCTCTTCGTCAGTATTGTAATGACGAGAAGTATATAGATTGAGTACACCTGTCTGAGCCACAGCTCGTTGAGGTTTACTCAAAGGAACTAATGCCGTAGCTGCGGCAGCCGCACCTCCAGCTAGGAAAAGGCGTCTAGTCGTTTTCATGGATCTCCTCACTCATCAAAAATTTCACTGTTGCAATAGGTGGCAGAAATTTATTGATATTAATTCTCATAAGGTATTGTATCAGTACTGAGAGTATATCTCATTAAAAAAATGACAAATTTAGATCTAATAGTGGTAAAAACGGGCTAAAGCCTATATTAATCAAGGCTTTTGGCTGATCAGCCTCTCTAGGGATAGCCCCTTATCAGTAACTAAATTCAAAAAAAAGCTTTTAGATATTTTTACTCCTGTCAATAATAATTACTGGAGTTGAGACTAACTGCTGTTATATAAAGACCGTAGGGGCGTACAGGCTAGAAGCCTGTTCCACGATATCAGCTATCGGCTTTGAATCTTACTTGCGATCGCCAATAACCAATAACTGCGTTTTCCACAAATTTTGCACACAGGCATCCAAGCCTGTTCCACGATATCAGTTATCGGCTTTGAATCTTATTTGCGATCGCTAATTAGCCATAACCACATTTTCCACAAATTTTGTGTACAGGCTAGAAGCCTGTTCCACGATATCAGCTATCAGCTTTGAATCTTATTCGCGATCGCGAATAACCAATAACTGCATTTCTGACCAATTTTGTGTACAGGCATCCAAGCCTGTTCCACGATATCAGTTATCGGCTTTGAATCTTACTTGCGATCGCGAATAACCAATAACCGCATTTCTGACCAATTTTGCACACAGGCTAGAAGCCTGTTCCACGATATCAGTTATCGGCTTTGAATCTTATTTGTGATCGCCAATAACCAATAACCTCATTTCTGACCAATTTTGCACACAGGCATCCAAGCCTGTTCCACGATATCAGTTATCGGCTTTGAATCTTACTTGCGATCGCGAATAACCAATAACTGCGTTTTCCACAAATTTTGCACACAGGCACCCAAGCCTGTTCCAGGATATCAGCTATCGGCTTTGAATCTTATTTGCGATCGCGAATAAGCAATAACCTCATTTCTGACCAATTTTGCAC
>JAAHGR010000273.1 GCA_010672425.1 Symploca sp. SIO2E6 | reverse complement strand
CAATTCCCAATTCCCAATTCCCAATTCCCAATTCCCAATTCCCAATTCCCAATTCCCAATTCCCAATTCCCAATTCCCAATTCCCAATTCCCAATTCCCAATTCCCAATTCCCAATTCCCAATTCCTCATTCAATTCTAATGCGGAAGCGAACATAGCCTACATTATTAGGAGCTATTGGTAGAAGATTTCCCAAATTGACTAGGACTGCTCCTTGTGGCTCACTGGGGTTGGGACAAGGGGGACTATCTACCGGTGCTAAGGGTGAGAAGAATCGCCCTTGATCCGTATCTGCTGCATTAGTTATGTTGGAAGTTGTACCGTTCTGATTTAGGGAAATGCCGCTGTTGATAGCAAAACCATTGGGTACAAAGGCAGTGTCTGAAGGAATCGGGTCGCATAGTCGGACATTTTCTAAGTTAATATTACCCCCAGCTAAGAAATAGATAGTATATTCGACGATATCACCACTGATCAAAGGTTGATCTAACTGGGGAACTCCGACTGGGGCTCCGGTACTGAGTGCAGACCAGTCTGGTAAGTTATCATTGGTGTCATTGGGGTCATCGACAAAGATACCAAAGTTGACCCCAGAGATGGGGACACCCTCTCTGAGGGCGTTGGTAATGCGTTTGACTAACACCAAATCTTTGGGATCCGCATTAGTATCTGTGGGTGGAGTCCCCACGATGACGATGGTTGGCTCGTCGTCTCCAGTATCATCAGCTAGATTACCAGTATTTACCCCATCATCAGCGATTTGGGTTATCTCTCCAGTACCACTAGAGGCATCGGTTACCACATTCTCCAGGGTTCCACCGGCTGAGGTAGCAACGGCTTGGTTCTCGATCCTCGTTTCTGGAGGAATATCATTGATCCTTACCCGATAAGTCATGGTAATCTCAGAACCTCCAGGAGGCAATGTCCCTAAGGTGGTAGGACTGGTGAGGTTAATATCAGTGTCACCGTTAAACGTGGGGTTAGCAGTGACAACGGCTCCGTTGGCTGCGGCAAAGGTATAGGAACCAGGGACAAAGGTTACCAGACTAGTGTCAATCCTGTCGGTAGCGACGAATTCGGTAACATTCCGAGTCGGATCTTGGTTGGCGTAAATTACTTCGTATTCTAGAGTATCACCAGGGGTGGGCTGGCCATCACCATCAGCATCCTCAAATAACGTACTAGATTTGACGCCCGCAGGTTGTACTGGACCAGGGATAATGGTAAGTTCTGCAGAGCTGCTATTGTTGTTAAGATTTGGGTCAGTAACATCCCTAGTTGGATCAAAAGTATCGGGGGGTGGGGCAACCGTAGCGGTATTCTGCACAGTACCACCAGCCGCGATCGGTGAGATGGTGCCGTTGATCGTGATTGTTGCTGCGGCTCCTACATTGAGGTCTACCGTTAAACTAACATTATTGCCTGAGCCACTGGCAGTACCACAAGCTGCTGTGGCTGGATCTACAGGCTCACAAGTCCAGGTAACATTGGTAATTGCATCGGGAATAGTGTCTGTTACCGTAGCTCCCTGAATATTAGTGAAGGTATCTGGAGGGTCTAGTGGTGGGACTGCTTCAGCATTAGTCAGACTTCTGACTGTTAGGGTATAAGTGATGGGATTGCCAGCTTGGAGTGGGGTTGCACTAACAATTTTGTCGATAGTTAGGTCAGCTTTGTTAATCTTAATCAACCCCCGTAAGAAATCTGGACGCACCAAGGAAGTCCAAGTGTCTATTCCCTTCACATCGCCAAATCTCGTTGTAAAGCCGTGGGCTCCCCCAGAACTGTCAACTCCCAATAGAGCACTAATGGGGTTGGGTGCTCCTGCTGGCGCCGTACCATCAGCATTAAGGAACCGACTATCATTGTAGTAGACGAAGCTGTCTAAAACTGCACCTGCTGGATTACTTATTCGTTCAATAATAAAGCCTAATGGGTTATTTTCTGGGTCAAGAAAGGGAAAGTGAACGTCACCGATAATCATGCTAAAGCTGGCGTTATAAGCAATTTCACCTGCAGGTAACATATTACCTGCCCCATCCCTACCATTCCAGAATACAGTATTTCTCCCAACAACAGCCCTGCCTCTCAAAACCACGTCATTCGCGTTACCGAGAATATTATCACGATTGACATCAACAGTAATTAAATACCTTCCAGCTTCAGTAGTGGTAAAACTAAAGTTACCACCCCGGGTCGGGTCAGCATTACCTGCTGTACCATCTACTCCTGTAAAAGTTAAAGTACTAACTTCGGGTTCAGGTGGAGTTATTGGTTTTAAGAAGGTGTTACCAAAGGCAGCCACTGTTGATTCTGTGGGTAGATCTCCACTGGGTGGATTGAAGAAAATCTTATGAGTGACGTTATCTGCTGTATCTGCTTGATTAGGGCGATGGAAATCAGGGTCAGGAAGTCCCCGTGGATCTGGAACTGATTCAAAAAGAGGTTCGCCACCTGGACCATCAAGAAACCCTTGGTTGTTAGCAAAGAAAATGAATCCAAAGGGATCGATGCCATTGAGATCAACTCGGTACAAATCACCCCGCTGAGTTTGAATGTAGGCAAGGGAATTCAGCTCCACATTACCGATGACACCAGCATTCCCCGTATTAGCTCCCATATTCAGTGGCAAATAGGTAGCATAGGCTCGACCAGGAATTGTATCTCCAGTATTAGCAAGATTACCACGCACAGAGACATCCCAGGCTGAGATATAACTGTTGCCAGCTGCCTGCGCAGGCAGGGTATCAGCATCTATGTTTATTGGAGGATCAACAGTACTCGTAGAATCAGGACTGACAAATTCTATAGTCCAGATTCCCGTTAGACCAGATCCGTTTGGAACTTGAACTATACAGGGGTCGTAACCGTTAGGATTACCTCCACCAGTTTCTCGAGGACCATTCTCTTCTTCAATACGATTAGCAATCAGACCATTCCCTACACAATTAACTGGATTTCCATTCGGATCCATAACTCGGATTGCATTAGTGTTGACTGTAGCATTACCTAAACCAATAGCACTAGAGCCAAGATTGATCGTTTCCCCTTCACGGGCAAATACCTGAATTGTAGTGCGACGAGGTATACCACCTGTGAAATCGTCGCGAAATTCAAGGAAGGGACGATTTCCTCCACTCGCAGTTAGTTCCCGACTACCTTCAGCGCGAATGGGTTGATTCCAGCTCAAACCCATGGCTAGGGCAAGGCTGCTGATAATTAACCAACTTTGGTGTTGAAAAATTTTGAATCGTAATTTCATTTGTATAGGTGTTAGGTGGTAGGTGAAATGGGGACTTTGAGATTCCAGTTCTCCCAAAGTTGGGGTGAAATCCTTGCCCCGCCTGGAATTTAAATTCCAGGCTAATAGCTCAAGTCATCTTTAGATGACTGTTGATGATAGGAATATTGCTTAAAAATGATCTAAAAATCAGGTTTTAATGCCTGAAACCGAGTAATCACATAGTACGTTTCCTATCAATGCGTAACTCCTAGATGAATCCGAAAAATTTAGTCCATTTCAATGGACTTTAGCTATTAGCCTTGGATTTAAATCCAAGGCGGGTTAGGACATCCAACCAGCTAGCTATGTTAAAGATTCTCCAAATTTGGAGAAGCAGCAGTAGGCAAGGCACGAAGAACTGAATTAACCGCTGGTTCGGAAGTACCATAGTCAGGATGAGTAGCAATAGCACTAACTTGATCTCCTGCTTCCACTTCGGTGAGAGTAATCGAAAAATTTCCTTCCTCATCTACCGAGGTACTGGTAATTGGTTCCCAACTAGAACCATTGGAGATATCGGTAACTCGATAGATTTCCACCGTTGAACCAGGAAGCGCTTCTCCGAGTAAAGTTACTTTGGTGGGAGAGAGGAAGAAAAATTCCTGAGAGAGGAAGCGAGGAGTATCGATCGCTAGATTGGCAGTTTGGCGACGCCGTTGGTAGTTATCAATTACTGGATTACGACCGTCCCCAACCTGGTAAGCTTGGACAGTAGTTCCCTGCTGGCTAACTAAGTCAATGCTGAGTCCTTGGAGATTGGTAAATTGGTTGCCGGTAATGGTAACCCTTCGGCTTTCCGGTACCGCAGCTACGGTTATTCCTGAACCTGGTTGGTTGCTAATCTGATTATCAGTAATCTGATGTTCATTACCCATCAGGTAAACCGCTGCTTGTTGTAAGCGCTTGCCGTTATTGGTAATTTCGTTATCCCGAATCTCAACAGCACCATCTGGCTTAAAAGTAAAGATAGCGCTGCCAGCATTATGGCGAATCAAGTTACTAATAATAGCAGCACCGCTGATATCTCCTTCTAGGCGAATAGCATCTGGCATCCCCGCAAAGCCGTTACCTTCGATCAGGTTGTCCTCAATCAAGAGGTTACTGGCTTGCCGACTAGTGATAATACCACTGCCTTGATGATTCGCGATCGCATTATTAGTAATCTTGACATTACTACTGTTATATGCATAGATGCCGAAGGCAGATGTTTGTTGTTGGTTGTTTGTTGTTGGTTGTTTGTTGTTGGTTGTTTGTTGTTGGTTGTTTGTTGTTGGTTGTTGGTTGTTGGTTGTTTGGGGATTGGGGTTGCCAATTTCTGTGGTGGGAGTAATACCGAGCCAGTTGTTTTCGATTACCACATCTTTTGGGGGAGGCATATCGAGGCTGTCAAAGAGCATATCCTCGGTTAACAGTAATGCATCATGAGGAGAGTCTACCTCGGATTGCCTTGCAGAGAGTTCCTGGGGATTGGGGGGGTGAGAGATAAAGATATCAGCGGGGGGAATGAGGGCATCTGGTATGCTGTCGCTATTGAAGCCATAAATGCTCAAACCCCGAATTGTTACCTCATCTGCTACCACGGTTAAGCCTTGCCAAATTTCTGTATCTGCGGCTGGAGTAATGGCGACTACTGGTATCGGGATGGTAATCTCTTCTACTTCTAACTCCGAATCACCGTACCCTGGTTGGCTAGTACCATCGATTAATAATCCTGGACTAGCCAAGATACTTAAAGGCTTGGTTAACTCAATTGTGGTTTGTTGGGGAGGTAGGTTAAATTTAATGCGGGAACCAGCAGTTTCGGTTGTGCTTCCTTTCCTGGCTCCCACCTGCTGGCGTTCAGTCTCACTCAGTTCCTGTACTGGTAAAGTACCATTAACGATCGCGATCGCTTCTCGTAAAGTTAGTACTTCATCTGTTGCGATGGTATCGGCATTGCTGTTTACCAGAATGTCTACATTTGTTACAGGGTTAATTGTTGTTTGTTGTTTGTTGTTTGTTGTTGGTTGTTGGTTGTTTGTTGTTGGTTGTTGGTTGTTGGTTGTTTGTTGTTGGTTGTTGGTTGTTGTTTGTTGTTTGTTTGACTGCTGTGCGGCAAGGCAGAAACCTTGGTTGAATAACCAATAACCAACAACTAATAAGCAAAAACTAATTTTATTGTTCATCTGTACTACCCTGTCAATTAGGTATTAGGTGTTACGTGTTAGGTGTTAGGGCAATACTGCTCAGTAATTGCTCACTCTTCCGAATATTACTGGCGTGGTACACCTAAAATAATGGAATACGTAGGTTGGGTCGAGGTAACGAGACCCAACACTCCGAGAGGGTTGCGTTGGGTCTCGCTATCGCTCTACCCAACCTACCTAACAGCTTCCCCAGCTTCTCCTGCCTCTGGCAATACTGGTCTTTGTTGCCCAAAGCCGAAGAGATCATTGACTTTTACCGTAATATTGAGGTAAGGTCCGTCACTAGAGCGATAACCAGTGAAATCCCGGTCATCTACACTACCAAAGCTGTAGCCTACCCCGACTCGTAAGTCTGGGGTAACATAAAAACCAGTCTCTAGGGCCCAACCCCATTCGGTGAAGTTTGCAGAAGGTTGCTGAATCGTGCGACCCTCGACGGCTAAATCCATCCGGTAGCCTAATCGATAGGCGGCTCGCATTTGCCCTAAATAAATGGTGCTGCTGTTGCTGAAGTTTTGGGCTAAGTCGGTTTTGCTATAGCGCATAGCAAATTTACTGTAAAATTCCCAGCGCCAACTGGGGGCAAAGATGCCTTCTACGGAGACTACATGGTCTTCGGAACCAGTGCCACTACCTAAAAGTAGAGTGTCGGGAATGGTGGAAGGATTATCCCGATACTCATAGTTAAGCAGAGCATTGAAGCTATCATCAACGGGATTACGATAAGCCATGCCTAACTTGAGGCTGGTGGTATCATCTAGTTCTTCCAATAATTGATTAGCTGCACCGGCTCGGTTGAAACGGGCTAAAGCGGTTAGGGCTGGTGTTAGTTTACCAGATGCTGCGGCAGAAATGACGGTGTTGCCATTAACTGAGCCATTGCGATGCTCTAGTCTAGCAGAAGCTCGGAAGTCGGGATTAGCTGTATATTCTAAACCGACATTGTAGGAATCGCCATCTCCAACAGTTAAAGCCGAGGCTCCTTGTCCCACAGCATAGGGTTGAGCAAAGCGCTCTCCCACCGCAGTTTGACTAGAGATACTCCTACCCACATGTTCGTAGCCTAAGCTAAGTCTGAGTCCAGGAGATAATACTACCTGGTGATTCAGTCCTACGGTACTTTGACCAACTAAACCATTATGCCCGTTAACTAGTTGGTAGCGATTAGTTAGGGTAGTAGAGTCTCCGAAGCGGTAATCGGAAGATGTACCTAAACTAGTAATCGAGTTTTCCCCTAATAGTCCACCATCAAAAAACTGGTGGGCTAGTTGTAAACTTACCCCTGGTTCTACTTGCCAATCTAAACCTAAAGTAGTGCGGTTGGGGTAAAGAGGGTCGTTGTCATCGAGACTTAACTCGTTTTGTGCCCGGAAATCCAGGTTTTCTAGGAGGGGAAGATTCAGGCGAGAAACGATTTGGGAGGTATTGGTGTCAAAAGTATCACTAACGCCATCTTCCCTAGAACGGTTGACATATTCCAGGCTCAAATCAGCAGCACCGATTTTTTGCCCCACTCCAGCTCGAATTGTGGTTAACTCGTTATCAACCCGGCTACCGGGTTCCGCTTCAACTGAGGTGCGAAACAAGTCTTCAAAGCCGGTACGCACTCGAGTAGCTCGACCAAAGTTCCTTTCGTAGTCGTAAGAAACCTGTAGATTAGTAGTATCAGTTACTGCTGCTGCAACTGATGCTCCATAACGATTTTGTCCTGGGGCATAGCTGAAGGTGGCATTGTTGACAAAGTTTTCTTCGACTAAGCGGTAGTAGGCTCTAGTCCTAATATTGGGAGTAAGCTTACCACCGAATTCCAGACGATAGGCAGAACCGGTAATCTCACCAGAAAACACGGAATTATTTTCCGAGTAAGCATATTCCCCAACTAAGCGCAGATCATCGCCAAAAGGAACAAAGAAGTCGGCACCATAGAGTTTAAAGTCCCTGTCTCCCTCATCTTCCTCAAGATAGGTAGCTGCCAGCCAACTCTCTTGCTGGAATTCCTGGGAGAAATTGTACTGGACTCGCCCACCATAGATATTAGTTTCATCCGTATCTGCCCCTTCAAATTGATAAGTAACGACAATGCGCCTCACTAACGTCTCACCAAAGGGGTCAATATCAACCGCATGAATCGGGCGACGGAATAACAGAGTACCTCTATCGTAGTCGATTTCATAGTCAGGACCCCGATGCAGGGGTTCTCGGGAAATCACTGTGCCGGGACGATTGATTTCCTCGGTTTCAAGGAAGACATTTTCACTACCGTTTACCAAGAAACGGCGAGAGAGGAAGTAATAACCACTAGTACCATCGGGAGCAATGGTGTCTCGCTGGAAACCTTGGACATCATTGCTAAATAAACCGGTTAATTGTAAATTACCCAGATTGAAATTACCTTTGAAGCCGTGGAGTGCTCTAGTTGTCGCCGAAAACTCTTGGGAAGTTCTGGCTAGTTCCGTGGTACGATAGTCTCCCCACATGGCATAGTCGGGCTCCGCTCCAGGGACTGGGGAATTGCGCTCAAACCGTAGATAGACGCTATCGGTCGATGGGGTAAGATATTCAGTAGTAGAACTATCTCCATAGACTGAGTACTGCTGCTCACAGGCTTGAGGACTATTAAACAGCTCAGTAATGCCTTCGCAGTTTTCGTTGAGGGGACGGAAACTGTTGTAGGCTCCAGTAAACAGCCATTCTCCTACGGTACCGGTGGCAAACACCGAACCCTGGAAATTAGCTTCTGCATCCCCTTCGCCATCCAAAGGTAGAAAGTCCCGGCGGCTACCGAAGTAGTCGGTTCCCTCTTTCCCAACTCGCAGGTTGAGCACTCCCGACACAATCGAGGGACGCAGGTTAGTGGTAAATTCTACTTGGGTGTAAGCTTCGAGTTCCTTTTGGGGCAATTGGGAAGATAAAGGTACATAGGAAGAAGCAGTTTCCCTTTCATGATGTCCCACTCCTAAGGCAACTACTGCTGCCCGAATACGAACTTTTTGCGCCTCTAAACTAGAGCGCAACCTGGCAGTAAATTTCCCTTCCTTTGCCAGTACCTGGAAACCAGCTTGATCCTCATCGTGATCCGCACCAGCAAATTCCCCAGCACTAGCAGTCAGGGTAACTACGGCATCTTCCGTAATCAGTTCCCCATTTTCATCGGTGATTTGCCCTTCTAGATCGACAAAAGAGCGACTATCGGCGGGAATGCGGGGATTCCCGATAGTGGCAATTTCAATTTGAGCCGATTGTTCCTCTACCAGCAGCTGCACGCTGGCAGGGGAACCATTGTCTGCGGTTACAGTAATGGTGTTTTCCCCAGTTTCCAAGGGAATGTTGTACCAAACTTGAGTAACCAGATTTTGGTTTTCATCCTGCTCGATTTGGGTAAGGATATTGGAACTGATTAGTTTTTCATTAACTCTTACCTGAACCTGAGAGTCAGCATTGTACTGGACAATCAAGTTAGTGGTGCGTACCCCCCCACTATCGGGGAGAACATTGACAGTTGCACCAGGTTGGGGAGATAAAATACGTACCTGGTTAGGTGCTAGTTGAGCTTGAGTAGAGGTTGTTGGTAGTTGCTCAGATGGTTCTAGATTCTGTGACTGTCCTACTGGCTGAACTTCCAACTCCTGGGCAGTATTAGTGGATGGAGTAGTAGGCTGATTATTTAGTAACTCCGAGCTATTGTAAATTCCGATTGGCTGAACTTCCAGCTCCTGAGCAGTATTAGTGGATGGAGCAGTTGTGTCCTCCCGATTCTCAATTGGGGATAATTCCTCCGCTTGCGCTACCGGGATAATTCCTAAAACGCTAGCCAGTAAAAATCCACAAGGTAACATCTGAGAATAGACGCGGGGACGCGGGGACGCGGAGACACGGAGAAAGGAATTTTCATGCATAGTGGTGAAATTTTTTTCATGAGGACTGCCTTCTGACTTGTAAGTGGGGAATGGGGAATGGGGAATGGAGAATTGCATAATCCTTCTGCCTTCTGCCTCCTGCCTCCTGCCTCCTGCCTTCTGCCTCCTGCCTCCTGCCTCCTGCCTCCTGCCTCCTGCCTCCTGCCTCCTGCCTCCTGCCTTCTGCCTCCTGCCTCCTGCCTCCTACCTTCTTCCTTCCGCCTTCAGATCCGAAGCGCACACGTCTGCACTCCAGGCCCCCGCCTTGGCCCA
>JAAHGR010000272.1 GCA_010672425.1 Symploca sp. SIO2E6 | reverse complement strand
GTAAGAAGGAATGAAGCATTTATCCCGCGTTTTGGGCACTCGAATTCCTCGGTTACCCAGGGATTACCCCGCAAGGAGTGCAAGGTTTTTGAACCACCCATATTCAATTTCCTTGCACTTGGAAAGGTAAAAAAATGATTGAAAGCCTTCTCTGGCATAGCTTACACACTTATGCAGTAAGCCCTAATTAAAACCGGCAGGATCGATTTCTCCCAGAGAGCAGCCTGCTGAAACTGTTTTACCCTTTTCTAGGAGAATTTCAATCGGAGTATCGAGTTCGATATTACCTTTCAGGTTAATAAATAACTCTACTACCATATCGTTTTGGTCTTCATCAATGTCTTCTTTACACCGAACTTGAACCTTGCTTCCTGCTCCATCGCTGAAGGCTTGATCAAATTGGTTGCGTATTGTGTCAGAGGAAAGAAACTTACCGATATTGTTCTCTAACAGATCACCGACTACAGAGTTGTTCACCTGGTCTAACAAAGCGAGCGACTCTTGGTAATATTCTTCTGGTGAGTCACTGTAGCAAGTTCCATGTTTGTACCATTCATGTAGATGCAAGTCGGAAGTCATTCCTGGCATTTTAATCGCTAGTTCCTGGCGTGTTTCCTCCGATAAATTGATTGGTGGTAACTCTGACCACGGGCCATTTTTGTCAAGATCTATGATATCTTGACTAAGATTACAATAATCATTGCCCCTGGGTTGAGGCCATAAACCGTGTAGAACTAGGTTAGTGGCATCAAATCGTTGGGCAGTTTGGCTTTGGCATTCCGGCTTACTTGGCTTGGTTTCACAAAAGGATGGTTGCCAACTCAGGGCTAGTAAATAATCCTCATTGGCGGGAGGAGCTGGAACAACTAAATCCTCATTGGTGGGAGGAGCTGGAGCAACTAAATCCTCATCGGCTGGAAGCTCAGAAAAAGTACCTAAAAGTTGTCCGCACTCTACGGAAACCCAGCGCCTTGATGGTTGTGCTTCCTCTATCTTCAGCAAATAATGGGATTCATCAGCTCGGTTTTTACCAAGAACTTGATAGATTTGTTGAGGAGTTATTTGAATGTTTCCTGGATTCGTTCCCTTTCTGATGGACTGTAGGGCAACGCATGCTTCCCCAGCCAGAAATTGCTCATTGAGTTTGATGAAGGCATAAGCTGGTCTAGACCACAGAGCCAAACAGAAACATAAAGAAAGTCCAAGCAACAAACATTTTTTTAAATTTGACATTGGCATCCCTGTAATGAGTAATGAGTAATGAGTATAGAATATTGTACTATTTTAGGTGTATCACCCCAGTAGGTGGAAATAAACTAAACTATGTTACAAAACGTAAATACGGCTCAAACCCTTACAAACAACAAACGACTAATGACTAATGACCAACAACAAACAACAAACAACAAACGACAAACAACAAATGACAAACAATCTAATTGATGACCAACTATCTAAGCGTCATATCGACCTCGATCCAGAGGGATATTTTCTGATCTACCTAGATCTCGAAGCTGGATTAATTTGTGCCAAACATTTTACTAATGTTATTGATGATCGTGGTTTAGCTGTTGACCCGGATACTGGTAAACCGATACCAGCTCGGGGTAAAATTGATAGGACTCACACTACTTTGTTTACTGGCAGGACTGCCAAGGAACTATCTGTTGCTATTTTTGAGCAAACTCAGCCCCCTCCTGTAACTATGCTTGACCATGCTGCTTATTTGGGACGAGAATTTGTACGGGCTGAGTTTGCCCTCCTGAGTGGCCAAGAGTATGTTCAGGATTAGGATTCGGAAAACCTTGATGTGATTACTTTCTAGCCTTCTTGGTCGGCGATTACCTCAATTTTTAATTTTTAATTTTTAATTCGCCGTCAAGCGCTTGCTACTTGTTACTCGTTAATTGTATATTAGGCTATATTCAAGAGACTTGTGATATGACCACCAGCGACGAGTTTAAAGAAAAACTTAAGGCAGGAGAAATTGTTGATGCTCTGACTTTGGCACTGAGTGAAGCCGTTGAGCTGGAAATTACAACCTGGGTTTCCCCAGCTCATTCAGACTCCAAGAGTGCAGCTGATGTCGAGCAATCATCACCGGGTTACCGTATGCGTACCCGCATGAATATTGTAGATGGTGACATCAATAACGAAGTTGGCACTCATTTCATTGGCAATGGTCCTTATAGGGAACTGCGGCAGTTTCATATGGAGCAGGTTCTCGAAGGACGCAAGATTATCCGACAAAATCTGGAAAGCTTGCAGCAGCTATTTACCGTTATTGCTAGTACCTTATCTCAGTTGCCCAGAGATTCACAGCAAATCGAGGAGCAAAATTCTCTCCCTTCTTTGAAGGAGTGAAGATGATTTAAAATAAAAAGAGGAGGTCAGTGGACAGCTGATATTGGCTGTGCAAATTGCCCGAACTCGGTGGGAAAATTATTATGGCGTCGAGCGACGATTTCAAACAACAACTCAAGGCAGGTAATTTTGCTAAGGCTCTTGCTATAGCATTCAGTGAAGCTGTTGAGTTGAAAATTACTACCTGGGTATCTTCAGACTCAGATGATCTTAGCTCAACTGTAGCCAAGCCAGGTCATCGCCTGCATACCCGCATCAATTTAATTGAAGGTGATATTGAAAACGAGATTGGCGAGCAGTTTATTGCCAATAATCCCTATAAGGAACTGCGGCAATTTCACCTTGAGCAAGTAGCTGAAGGCCATGAGATTATTCAGAGTAACCTCAAAAGTTTGCAAAAGTTGTTTGAAGTTTTGGTAAGGAAAAATTACCAAGGTTCAACAACTCCTGTTATCGAACCTCAAGCTTTTGGGGTTAAAAATCAGTTCTTGCCACCACCTGTTGAGCCTATCAGTAAGGCAAAATTAAGTCAACAGCCGCCGGAGTCGGTGGTGGAAGAGTCATTAATAACTACTGATACGGTAATTGAAGAGCTCACTGATACTCGCTTGGGTAGCGCAGCAACCGAGTTAGCGGTAGAGAAACCGGTAATAGCTCCTGATACAGTAATTGAAGAACTCACTGATACTCGCTTGGGTATCGAAGCAACCGAGTTAGCGGTAGAAAAACCGGTAATAGCTCCTGATACAATAATTGAAGATCTGCCAAAAGCTGATGAGATTGGGCAAAACAACTTAGCAGCAGTGGAGAAACCAACTCCAGTTGCCGATAAATTGCTAGAGGAGGAGGTTTCCCGACAACAACCATTATATTCTGAACTAGATTCAGTCCAAGAGCTACCAAGAGTTATCCCAGAAACTGCAAATGCCGCCATGGCTGAGGAGGAAGAGGAAGAAGATTGGGCAGCCTCGGTCTTGGATTTTATGGAATCTTTACCAGTAGCCACCCCAGCTACTCCAGAAGATTCCTCCTTGGCAATTGATCCGGAATGGGAAGACTTAGGAACAGAAGAACCAGACTTAGCTTCAGCAGACTTAGAATTATCTCAATGGGGTGCTCCAACCATAGAAGAGCTCAATTCCGCCTCCGCATCACCAGCACAAGCGATCGAAGTTTCGGAGTTAGAATTAGATGGGGATTGGGATGATTGGGTAGTCGAAGAGCCAAATACTTCACTACATACACCAGTTGCTGAGCCGTCGTTATTGGAACTCGAGGAAGAGTATGATGATTGGGATGATTGGGTAGTCGAAGAGTCCAATAAGTTAATCGATGTGAGAGTTGATGATGGGTTGTCATTAGATGAGGGAACAGAGGAAGACTGGAATTTAGAGGAATACTCCAATCCCTTCGCAGGGACACCAGAACTCAATAGCTCAATGGCCGAGTTAGATATCAATGAAGATTGGGATGAGTTTGTAGTAGAGGAAAAAAATATTGCTCCAGAAATCCAAGAAATCAATGCTAATTATAAGTCTTCTGCTTCGAGGAAAAAAACAACATCAGGTAGTTCTGATTTAAAGAAAAACTTGAAAGAAGATATCACTGATGAATATTCAGGATTACTAGAAGAGTTGGCGGATGATTTGGAATGAGTAATGAGTAATGAGTAATGAGTGATGAGTAATGAGTAATGAGTGATGAGTGATGAGTAATGAGTAATGAGTAATGAGTGATGAGTGATGAGTGATGAGTAATGAGTAATGGGTGATGAGTAATGAGTAATGAGTGATAGGTAATGACAAATAACAAACAACCAACAACCAACAACAACCAACCAACAACAAACAACCAACAAACAACCAACAAACAACCAACAACCAACAAAAATTCTACTTTAGGTCAAACCTTTAATGCTTTTGTGGCGTCTTTGGAGGAAGTCCTGATTGACATTACAGCATTAGAAGTGAATACCATGGTGGTAAATCAGATTACTGGAGATAAGTTCATTCCCTGGGAAGCCTACCGGGATATTTACCCCATCTCTCCTACCTATATCGAACAGCAAGGAATTCATGAGTCACTGCGAGATCGCTACATTGAGTTACGCAAAAATTTAGAATTGGAGTATACTCTACTTCTAAGTGATCCGACTTCCGAGTTTTACGATCCAACGGTTCTCGATTCAGCAACCCAAAAAAATAATCAAATCCTGACCGATCCAACAGTAGAATTGGAGCAAATGCAGAGTCGGCTACCAGATCCTTATAGCATTAATACCGGTCAAAAAGCTCTTGCTCTCAAACAAATCCTCAACAACAATCGTTTCTTGCGCAGCTTACGTAAGATTAGTGAACTCAAAAATTCCCTAGATAATCGCAATAAGGCACTACACAAAAAGCAAGATGAGCACAGCGACGTGACCTCAGAAGTGATCCAAAAGGCCGTAAAAACCGATATAATCTACGCCCAAACAGTGATTCAGCTAGACGGAGACCTAATCAACCGTTACTCCGAGGAGATTTTAGATCATCCTCATCGGGATTTGATTCTACAAATTCATAGAGACGGAGTTCTTTCCGGGCAAAGGCAGTGGCGAGAAATGTTAGAATTTGTCATTGAGTTAGTACAAGCATCCCTTCAAGGTATTCGGAAAGCATTGAAGTAGTTTGTGGTTTGTCGTTTGTCCTTTGTGGTTTGTCGTTTGTCGTTTGTGGTTTGTCGTTTGTCGTTTGTGGTTTGTTGTTTGTTGTTTGTGGTTTGTACCGATAACCAATAACCAATAAGCTGTTCAGAATTTAATATAATTGGTTAGTACCTACGCACTGGAGTATAGACACAGGTACAAGGAGATTGAGAGGAAGTCATTTAACAAACAACCAATAACAAATAACAAACAACAAATAACCAATAACCAATAACAAATGACAAATAACAAACAACAAATAACAAACAACAAACAACTAAATTTAGACCGCTATATCAAAATTAACCAAGAAAGGATTCGCTCTCGTGTCCTGTTACATAGTATAAGTTTTCACTTAGAGTCAGAATTGCTCACCCAAATTCAGCAAGCACAACAGACAGGTAGCACCTTGGAAATTTCCCCTGAGTTATTAACAAATTTACGCTACTCGGCTTTGATTGATGGGGAAAACTGCCTACAAACGGGATTGACTTTCTGCACCTATTATTGGCAGGATGGCTCCGAGGAAGCATTGATGCGGAGTGTGATTGCTACTGATGGAGATATACTGCACCAGATAAGAAGTGATTGTTTACAAGAACCTCAGTTTTGTCACCAAATTACTGGTGCTCACTACTGGTTGATTGAACAACTACTGAGGCAGCTGCGTTTAGGGACATTAGTTAATCTCAATCCCCTGGCTTGGGTGTTGTCTTTACTCACTACAGTACCAATTGCTCTGACTAATTTAGAGAAGCTATTACAGGGAGACCCATGGATGTGGTTGATTCCACTAGTGATGTCCTCGCTGTTGAAATTAGTCTGGCAAATGCTGCTGTCTTGGTTTTTACCCACCGTTAGTCGTTGGTTCTTCCGTCGGTTGTTGTCTAGTTTGCTTTCCCCTAACCAAATGGAACATCGGATGGCTAGGAAGGTGTTATATCAAATCCGGTAGAATCGTTACACCTTGGTGACAAGAAGGCAGACGGCTCCAAGGCAGATGGCAGAAGGAAAAGAGCAAGGTTGCAAGGTGGAAGGATACGATAAGTGTTTAGCCGGATTTGATATTAGGTGTTAGGTGTTAGGTTTTGGATTTGTAGGGATCGAAATATGGGAAAATAAGCCCTACGTTGTTTGATGTCCTCAGATTCAGATCTTACACCAAGGAGATAATTTTGGTTACCACAACAAGTTCTTGGAAAACTACCAAATCAGAAGAAATTTTTACCGCTGCTCAGAAGCTAATGCCGGGGGGTGTCAGTTCCCCGGTTCGAGCATTTAAATCCGTCGGTGGACAACCGATTGTTTTTGACAAGGTTAAAGGAGCCTACATTTGGGATGTTGATGGCAATCAGTACATCGACTATGTTGGCACTTGGGGACCAGCAATTTGTGGTCATGCCCATCCAGATGTGATTGCGGCTCTCCACGATGCCTTAGAAAAGGGTACCAGCTTTGGCGCACCCTCGGAGCTGGAAAATGTCTTGGCACAAAAGGTAATTGATGCTGTCCCGAGTATCGAGATGGTGCGGTTTGTCAACTCCGGCACCGAAGCTTGCATGGGAGTATTGCGCCTGATGCGTGCTTTTACAGGTCGGGACAAAATTATCAAATTTGAAGGCTGCTACCATGGTCATGCGGATATGTTCCTGGTAAAAGCTGGTTCCGGTGTCGCTACTTTGGGTTTACCTGATTCCCCTGGAGTGCCAAAGTCCACTACCCAGGATACCTTAACTGCTCCCTACAATGATATTGAAGCAGTCAAAGCTTTGTTTAAAGACAATCCTAAGACCATCGCTGGGGTGATTTTAGAACCGGTGGTGGGTAATTCTGGCTTTATTCCCCCCGATGCCAATTTTTTGAAAGGTTTGCGGGACATCACCAAAGAAGATGGAGCTTTGTTGGTGTTTGATGAAGTAATGACTGGTTTCCGGATTGCCTACGGTGGTGCTCAGGAAAAATTTGGCGTTACTCCTGATCTTACTACCTTGGGTAAAGTTATTGGCGGTGGTTTGCCCGTAGGGGCTTACGGTGGCCGTCAAGATATCATGTCCATGGTAGCTCCTGCCGGACCAATGTACCAAGCAGGAACCCTTTCCGGTAATCCCTTGGCGATGACAGCGGGAATCGAGACTCTGAAGTTACTGGAAAAACCGGGTACTTACGAACAGTTGAACAAGATTACCCAGAAACTAACCGATGGTTTGTTAGAAGTTGCCAAGGAAACAGGTCATGCTGTCACTACTGGTCAAATCAGTGCTATGTTTGGCATGTTCTTCACTGACAAGCCAGTTCACAACTATGAAGATGCCAAAAAGTCTGACTTAACTAAGTTCCAAGGTTTCCATCGTGGTATGTTGGAGCGGGGGGTTTATCTAGCTCCTTCTCAATTTGAAGCCGGGTTTACTTCTCTGGCTCACACGGATGAGGATATCGAGCGTACCCTCACAGCCGCAAAGGAAGTTATGTCCAGCCTGTAGGTCTAACCTTGCTCAAAACCCGCCCGAAGCTCCCCGACTTCTCAATTGAAGAAAGTGATTAACACTCGACAAAGCAGTAGAAGAAGTCGGGGAGCTAGACTAAAAATGTAGGTTGGGTGTAACGAAGTGAAACCCAACGAGAGTGTATTCCTAAAATAATGCAAAATGCGATCGCTTCTCAATATTTAGTTCACAAAGCGAAGCAAAACCCAACACGAAAGAATTGGCGTTGGGTTTCGCTTTTGGTAGCTTCCCTGGAGATTTTGGCCAAAAGTTTGACAACGCTTCACCCAACCTACAGCTGCTTTTGGCTATATTATTAACAACAGTAGAAGCGATTTTGGAACATCTCAGGAGGCTAGGTTGATGACAATCTCCACCGAGAATAAAGTTTGGACAGATGAGGAATTTATAGCACTGTCTAAAGATGGGCATCGCTATGAGTTGGTGAATGAGGAACTAGTTGATATGGGTAATTCAGGAATGGAGCATGGTGGCATAGGCTCCTTTCTAGGGGGACTGCTGGCGATTTATGTTCGGCAGCACAAATTGGGAACTGTTTGCGATTCGAGTACAGCATTTACCTTAAAGAATGGCAATAAGCGATCGCCTGACGTATCCTTTGTTGCTAAAGAACGGCTCAAGGGGTTAAAGCGTCCACCTCGTGGTTTCTTTCAAGGTTCTCCTGATCTAGCAGTTGAAATTGTCTCACCTAACAACACATTTGAGGAAATCCACACCAAAATTGTGGAATATTTTGAGAACGATACTTGCTTAGTCTGGGTTATCCATCCTGATGAAAAGTATGTTCTCGTCTACCATTCTCCCGAACCAGACCACTTCCTTCGTCCTCAAGATTCACTGGATGGTGAAGTGATCGTTCCAGGCTTTTCCGTATCTGTTGCTGAACTGTTTGAAGAGTGGGATTTTTGAGACATTGATATTATGCAGCAAGTGATAATAAACTCATTACTCATTACTCATTACTCATTACTCATTACTCATTACTCATTACTCATTACTCATTACTCATTACTCATTACTCATTCAGCAAACCCCAAGTATGTGCTACGATTAATTAAGGAAGTGAGATAATGAAGCGACAAGTAATCAAGGTGCGTTTGTACCCTAATACACAGCAAAAACAACAACTAACTAAATCCTTTGGTTGTTGTCGTTGGTTCTGGAATTACTCATTAGCGCTGCAAAATCAAACCTACAAGGAAACAGGTAAGGGATTATCCCGGAAATTTATCAAAGGTCAATTACCAGTACTGAAAAAGCAACCGGAAACTAGCTGGCTCAAAGACTGTTACTCTCAGTGTTTACAACAAACGGCACTGAATCTCAGCACTGCTTTTGATAACTTCTTTACCGGGAAAGCAGAATACCCTGGTTTCAAATCTCGCCAAGACAAACAATCAATTCAATATCCCCAAAACGTCAAAGTTATTAATGACTGCGTTAAATTGCCCGGTGGTATTGGTGAAGTTAAAGCCAAAATTCACAGGCCAGTAAAGGGGAATATTAAAACCGTTACAGTATCAATGAATCCATCGGGTAAATACTTTGCTTCAATTGTACTAGAACAAGAGGTAGATCTACCATTACAGTCTATTGAAGGGAAGGCAATAGGTATTGCTCTGGGATTAAATCACTTTGTGATTATCAGCGATGGGGAAAAAATCTCCAAATACGACAACCCTCATTATTGCCAGAAACAGGAGCGCAATTTAGCCAGGAAACTCAAAAAGCTAGCCAGAAAACAACCAGGGAGCAACTCCCGTAACAAAGCGAGGAGGTTGGTCGCTAGAGTATACGAGAGATTATCCAATACCCATCAAGATTTCTTACATAAATTATCCAGAAAATTGGTAAACGAGAACCAAGTTATTGTGGTTGAGAATCTCAACGTCAAGGGTATGGTACATCATCACCAACTAGAGCCATCAAGATCTGTTGGCATAGCAGAATGCGATCGCACTATTGTTAGTTGGGGAATATTTGTCAATCTTTTAGAATACAAACTAGACCGTGAAGGTAAAGTACGGCCATCTCGGGCCGGTTGCCATCATCAAGAAGCGAGATCACAACTTCATGCCCCGGCGGCACCACCGCGGCC
>JAAHGR010000271.1 GCA_010672425.1 Symploca sp. SIO2E6 | reverse complement strand
GGAAGTAAAAGCGTAGCATCCTCTGGCTTCCCGTGGAAGTAAAAGCGTAGCATCCTCTGGCTTCCCGTGGAAGTAAAAGCGTAGCATCCTCTGGCTTCCCCCTTTCAAAGGGGGACGGGAGGGGGATTCAAGGGGGATTTAGGGGGATGAACACTGTACCGCATAGCAGAGCAAACTGCTGTATTGGGATAAGTTTGGTTGTTTGTTTTTTGTTATTTGTTTTTTTACAAACAACCAACAACTAACAACTTTATAACACGTTAGCGTAGCGGGGCGAAGGAGGGTGCAATCCTCTGTGCTGTCTTCCGGGGGATGAGTTAAACTAGCGTCTCAATCATAGCCTCACATAACGCCCCATCTACAACCTGATCAAACCTGACAAACATCGGAGAACTATTCAACTCCAAAAATACTAGTTGCTGAGTATCTGGATCACTCTTGAAGTCAGCAGCACCAAAATCCATACCTAAAGTTACCATTAACTTGCGCAATAACTCTACTTCTGCCGGAATAGTTGCCAGAGGAATCACTTGAGCATCATGCTTAACCCGATAATCTAGATGCTGGCTACGGATTTCAAAGGCAAAGGCATGATTCCCCACTAGATAAATCCGCACCTCTGGCGCCACTAATCGATTTTGGACAATGGCTGGCATAGCAGCAGAACCATTGCGAAATTCCACGGAGGAGTTCAGTTGTTCTAAGGAGTAACAAAAACCACCCCCTGCCACTGGTTTAGCGATCGCACTACCAGCAGGATATTTCTCCAACTCCTCTGCTTCATTGGTAATCCAAGTATCAGGAATAGTCATACCCAAACTTTGGGCTAACATCAGCATGGCTGGCTTATTGCCAACTGCAGGTAGCTGGTGACGATTAAACAAGCGGATCTGACTCTGGGAGAGCAACCAACCATACAGAGTTTGATACCAACCCATGGCGCGTTGTGAGGCTCCAGATTTCCCAGTATTCAGATTACCAAAAACATCATACCGAATAAATGCTCCGGTTGCCGATAGAGGTTGAGCTCCTACTCTGGGTTGGCTTTGGGTAAGATGCCAGGAAAATCTCGGACTTACTTTTTGCCCATGGCGTAAATCGCAAACAGGAACTTGTTTCCTTTGAGCAACTTCAATGAGCCGAGTTAGATTCGGATCTAACTCCCCACCTGCAACTAGCAAACATCCACTATCTGCTAAGTTAGTCATTAGTACCGACCAAATGGACTACCCTCTTCACCAATAGCCATGGTAGTAGGACCTTCCTCTCCTACCGCCTTTGTTGTCGGCTCTTCTTCTCCCAATGCCAGTGTCGTTTGTTGAGGACTTTCCTCTCCTACGGCATAGGTGGTCGGTTGTTGAGGACTTTCTTCTCCTACGGCATAGGTAGTCGGTTGTTGAGGGCCTTCCTCTCCTACAGCATAGGTAGTCGGTTGAGGCTCTTCTTCTCCCAAGGCTTGTGTCGTCAATCGAGGCTCTTCCTCTCCGTATGCCAATGTTGTCGCTTGTTGAGGACTTTCTTCTCCCAATGCCTGTGTCGTAGGCTCTTCTTCTCCTATAGCCAGTGTCGTTGGTTGAGGACGTTGCTCCCCAGGCTTGATAAACTCAGCAGCATGAACAGTAATCGAATTGATTCGAGCAGAAACAATTACCGCATCTGCACCATTGCTAGGTTCAAAGTCAATACAAGCCATGATGGGCGTTAATTGTGGCAGACTAATACCTGATGGTTTATCAGCATCAAAACTGAATTCTAGGACAGAATCATCTGGATTGGGATCTACTGAATTGTCTAACCGAGGATTTGTCCAACCGGAAGTTGCCGCAAGTCCTTCTGCTCGGATACTTAGCACCAGGGGAGATTCGCTCACCCTAATCACAGAAACTTGCAAAACGCGGAAAACTTTCATGGAATTTGCACCGGGTATAAGTTACTTTTATCAGATTATGGCTATCTGAGCCTACACCAAAACTAAATTATAGTATTTATTGTAACTTTGACAACATTTTTTATAGCGTTTCTCATTTAGATTTTGAGTAATAGCGATTGATCGTTAGACAAACCTATTCGTCCTCTTCAGACAATCGAGAATCTAGGTCTATTTCAACATTAGTAACCAATGATTGAATACGTTCAACTAAACCAGCACTAATGGGTTGAATCCTTTGGGGGTTCTCACTCATATCCCTAACTAGAAAACTTAGAAACTCTTCTATCACTGGAATTTTTTTGCCTATTGTGACCCCAATTTAATAATAATGCAATGGCATGGTTACTGTCAAGTGTGCTCAATAATCACTGTTTGCTGCGACCAAAAGCGAATTCGCGATCGCTCGAACATCACCCTCTTATAGTACCTATGTATTAATAAATCCATAAAATTAGATACTCTACATCGGTATGAATCTTGCTAGAATAAATTTCCTGTACTACCGACCACTAAATCATTTTAGTCATCGCCGATAGCGAACTAGGAGTATGTTTAACCGTTTTCAAAGTCTGCTTGCCAAGGGCAAGAAAGGCATCGGCATCGAATTGGCTCCAGAGCGAATCAATATAGCTCAGCTGCGTAAGCAAGGTCAAGGCTTCAAGGTAACGACATTATACTCTCACGAGGTACCAGAGGGTATCTTTGAAGGGGGGCAGATTACTGACTCACCAGCCTTAGCGGAACTGATCAAAGAGGCCATAAGCCAGAGTAAAGTCAAAGTCGATAGCGTTGCTACTGCTGTACCCATGAGGGAGGCAGTGATTCGGATTATCCCGATTCCCGCTGAGTTAGATGATAATGAACTCAAAGACATGGTGCTCAACCATGAGGCAGGTCTCTATTTGCCTTATCCCCGGGAAGAAGTAGACTTAGATTATCAAAAGCTAGGCTTCTTCGTAGACGAAGACGAAATCGAAAAAGTGCAAGTACTCCTAGTTGCCACCCGTAAGGAAGTGACAGAACTCTATCTTGATACCTTTGAGCAAGCAGAGATCAAGATCGATGTGCTGGAAATTAATAGCTTTGCCCTCATTCGGACGATTAGAGAACAACTGCGACAATTTGCTCCCCAGGAAGCAGCTGTACTGGTAGATATCGAATTTGACAGCACGGAAATTGCTATTATTGTTGATGGCGTCCCCCAATTCTCCCGCACGGTTCCCATTGGAACCTACCAACTACAGAGTGCTCTCTCGCGAGCGATGAATTTACCGGCATCGAGAAACACGGAACTACTGCAAGGCATGACAATTCCCAATACACCAGTTCAAGGAATCCATACTGGAGCCACAGGTATTAACCCAGGTATGGCTGCTTTGCTGAGGGTGTTGGGAGAGCTAGCGGATGAACTCCGTCGCTCTATCGATTTTTATCTCAATCAGAGCGAAAATTTAGAAGTAGCTCAGCTTCTACTAGCAGGTCCTGGTGGAGGTATTGGACAACTTGATGAATTCTTTACCCAAAGGTTAAGCTTGCCTACAACTCAAGTAGATCCCATAGCGGCTCTATCCCTGGAGATGGATGAAGAAATACCCTTGGTGCAACGACCAGGATTGGGTACTGTACTAGGATTAGGATTGCGGGAGGTTTGAAGCAATGTATAGTCTGGATATCAATTTTTTAAATGACCGGCCTGAATATAAGCCTACAGAAAAGGAGCCTAAAGCCAAAGCACCTCCAGGAGCAATGACCCCCTTGATTATCGGGGCAGCAATTGGTCTGTTGGTACCTGGGTTGGTAGGAGCCTTTTGGTGGTTTACCGGGTATCGAACGGCTCAGTTGAAGGACGATGAAGTAGTTTTAGACCAAAAACTTCAAACAATAGAAGCCAAAAAGACAGCAATTAAAGGGATTAAGACACAAATTGCCCAAGCAAATGCCGAAAAACAGGCATTAGTAAATGTCTTCAATCAAATTAAACCTTGGTCAGCACTCTTGCAGGACATTAGCGATAGGGTTCCTGAAGATGTGCTCATCACAGAGATCAAGCAAACTGAAGAAGCGCCCAAGCCTCCTGCAGCAGGAGCGGCTCAAGATGGGGCCCAAGCCCAAGGTGCTAGCCAACCAAGTGGCAAGCTCATCAAATTAGAGCTTTCCGGTAACGCTAAATCTTTTGATGATGTGAATGACTTTTTACTCATCCTGCAGAAATCTCCTTTTTTTGACAAGGATGGAACCCAATTACTGAAAGCTAAGTTGGTAGAGCATCCACTCAAGCTGGCTGCCAAAGAACAAAAGTCGGCAACTAATGTCAAGTATGAATTACCAAAATGGGTGGAATACACCATAGAAACCAATATCAATGATGTTACCGCTGATGATCCTCAGTTACTCAAAGAGTTAGATCGTAAGGGTGCTGTCGGACCGGTAACTCGCATTAGAACCTTGCAAACGATTACGGAGTGATGCAACTATGACATATGCTGATGAAGAATTTATACCAGCGGTTGAAGGTGAGGAAGAAGCCCCTAGTTATCCTACGGCTTTTGGCATTACCTTTACCCCTAGAGTATCGGGTATAGCCTTTGCCATTTTGGGTATTGCGGGAGCAGCCTACATGCTGATGAACTTTGCTCTACCAGCCTGGGAGCAGGTTCAAGAGTTACAAAATACCGTTAATGTCAAAAAAAACACAGTCAATAACCAAGGTGACATTGAGAAACAGCTCGAAGCTGCCAAGAAGGATCTAGATAAGGCAAAGCAACAAAGTCAAAAGGTACTAAGTTTATTTGCCGATGAGCAAAGTCTCAATACTTTGTTGCTGGATCTCAATAACCGTGTTGAAGCAAGCAATGGTAAGATCGTACTGTATGAGCCTGAGGCAAATGGTGCCATCCCTGTTACTGATGGTTCCTTAGGGGCGGAGGTGGATGGTAAGCTCAAACGCAAGAAAATTGGTGTAGAACTGGAGGGCAACTACGCTGAAATTCAATCAATCATGCGTGGTTTTGAACGATTGCAAGCACTGTTGTTGGTTAAAGATTTTACAGCTAAGCTAACTGAAGATCGGGAAGTTCAAATCGACCCCAATACTAACTTGGTAACTAGTGCTAAGCCCCCGAAGCTCACAACTAGCATGACTTTGGAGGCTCTATTGCCATTGAATGAACAGGAGAAACAGGCAGCGGAGGCGTCAGCAGCAGAGGCTCAGCAACAAAAAAAATAAACATGATGATGGTAATTCGCTTTAGTAGTTGACGATTAGCTCCCTCAAGGGAAGGGGAATCATCTAACCTTGTAAATCAGTCAAGCTAATTGCTAACAACTAGCTTTAGGATAGCTTTAAATAGGTGAGGAGTTTATTGTGATCAAGGCTCAAGTGTTAAGTGGAATAGTAATGGGAGGAGCTGTAACCCTCTTGGCAAGTCAGCCAGTTTGGGCAACAGCTACCGAAGTTAAGGCGGTGCGAATTACTCCCAATGGGAGTGGCATGGAAATTGTTCTAGAAACTGAAGCTGGAGATGGTCGTCCCCAGATTTTCCCGGTAAGTCGTGGCAATGATTGGGTAGCAGATATTGTCAATGCCAAACTGAATTTAACTAATGGGGATAGCTTCCAACAAGAAAATCCGATGCCCGGTATCAAGGCGATCGTTGTTAGACAACTTGAGCCTAATACCATCCGCGTAACTGTCAGTGGTGCAAGTAGTCCTCCCACTGGTCAAATTCTCCAACAAGCGCCTCAGACAATTTCTTTAGGTATCAGCGGAGTACCTAACAATCAAGTAACTGAACCGGTAGCTGACTCAGAACCTACAACTGAACCCTTGTCACCAGTTAATGTGGAACTCCCCACCATCGAGTCTTCCGTAACTGTGGCACAAAGACCAAATTTCACTACTGCTCAGAACCAGGGAACACCTCAACCTGCTGACACAGCGCAAACACCAGCCAACTCCACTCCAGTTACACCAACTCCAGCACCAGAAGTCTTGGTTCCCAACCCAACAATCACTATTGATGGTAGACCAGCACCTCCAGCTGGTGCAGTGCAACCAGTAGCACCAGCTCCTCCCTTCTTACCCAGAGCCGTTGCTCCCCCCCTCGGTGACATTGCTATTTCCAATATCAATGCCGCTGCCAGCACCATTGATCTAGGAACAGCAGCCAGAGTACCCCGCTTAGCTTTACGAGAAGCTCCCGTGCGAGAAGTATTATCCCTCCTGGCTCGCTCTGCTGATTTGAACATTGCCTTTATTGATGGAGAAGGAGGGGGTCAAGATGGCGGGGGAAATGCGCAGCAGACAATTTCTCTAGATTTGGAGAATGAACCAGTTCAAGATGTATTTAACTATGTTCTCCAAATTGCTGGTCTACAGGCTAATCGTAGGGGACGCACAATTTTTGTGGGAGCCAATCTGCCTGATGCGGCTCGCAACCTGATCACCCGCACTTTACGCCTTAATCAGGTTGAAGCGACAAGTGCCGCAAATTTCTTAACAGCTCAAGGAGCAGAGACTCAAATTCCGATTGAGCAAGTACAAATTCAGACAGTTGGCGAAGGAGCAGCTGCTAGGACGATTGAAACTAGAACTCCCACGATTCTGGCCCTAAAAGCTACGGAGACAGATGGAACCTTATTACTCAGGGGTCTGTCAGTAGTGGCTGATGATCGGCTTAATTCTGTCACCTTAGTTGGTGAGCCACGCCAAGTTGAAATTGCTTCAGCTTTCTTGACTCAATTGGATCTGCGACGCCGTCAAGTCGCAGTAAATGTTAAGGTTGTTGATGTGGATCTTTCTGGAGAAGATGCCTTCAGTGCTAGCTTCTCCTTCGGTGTCGAAGATGCCTTTTTTGTTAGCGATCGCGGTTCTGCAGTCTTTAATTACGGTGAGTTTAATCCCCCTAGTCAATTACAAACAACCTCTAGTACTGTTACCCCACCCATAATTACCAATCCTTTTGCTGGAGCTAATGTGTTTCTGGACGCCAACAATCCCCTATCGGTTCCAGGAACTACGCCCGGTACAGTAAGGATTAGCCCAGACGGTGTTATTACCAGGACTGCTCGAGGATCTGCTGCTTTTGCCAGTCCTTCTGTTAACTTGGATGATCCTCTACAGGGAGGCATCATCAGCATTACTCAACCAACGGACAATATCATTACTCAGACCAGACAACCGGACGGCACCATACAAACTACAGTATCTCAGGGTACAGTGGGTGACATTACCGTTGGCCTTCCCTCTTTATTCCAATTCCCTGACCGATTTTTAACTACCTTGCAAGCTCAAATTGTCAGTGGTAATGCCAAGATTCTGACAGACCCCACCCTGGTAGTTCAAGAAGGCGAAACAGCTCAAGTCAACCTGACGCAAGAGGTAGTAGGGAATATTAGTAGTGAAACGGAATCTTCCGAAGGGTTAGTTACCAGAACTATAGAAGCAGAGATTCGAGAGGCTGGTTTAATCCTGGAAATTATTGTTGACCGAATTGATGACAATGGTTTTGTCACTCTAGCTGTCAATCCTACAGTTAGCTCGATTGGAGGTATTCAAGACCTCAGTGTTGGAGATGATACCAACGAAATTGCCCTACTCAATGTGCGCCAACTCCAATCAGGAAGAATTCGCCTGCGAGATGGTCAAACCCTAATCTTGTCAGGTATTATTCAAGAAGCTGACCGAACCACAGTTAGCAAAGTCCCAATTTTAGGAGATCTTCCCATAATTGGCGCCCTATTCAGAAGTACCAATCGCATCAATGAGCGTAGCGAGGTAATTGTCTTGCTAACGCCTCAGATCCTTGATGACTCAGGACTTTCTAGTTTTGGTTATAATTACACCCCAGGAAGGGAAGTGCGTCAGTTCTTGCAAAGACAAAGATAATGCATTAAATTGAACGTAGGGGCGCACCGACGTGCGCCCTCCTTGACGTGCTGAATAAGTAACAAATAACAAATAACAAGTAACAAGTAACAAGTAACGACTGATTTGTGATTGAGGTAGAAGTCCATTCTTCTCTGCGTGCTTTTCTACGAGAGCAAGGTCAATCAAGCTGGCCCCATCATTTAACGATGGCAAGGTTGGTAGCGAGAGCCTTGCGGTTGGGTCGTCCTGCCTTAATTCAGACAGGAAGCACTGATATACAATATCGTTTGAGTTACCTGGTTCCGGCACTAATTTGGCCTGGGCCAGTAATTTTAGTGGCTCCTGTATCGATACAACAGTGGTTGCTGCGGGTCGAAATTCCCCGCTTGCAACAGTGGATTGGCACCGATAAACCAATTTACCGAGGAGACAGTTTTCCAGATGAGCAGTTTTGTGGTCTGCTGATTACTTCCCCAGAATCTTGGCTGCTAGACCGATTGTCCGGTAAATCTTGGTTCCCCCTTGGCATTCCTACCTTGATTGATGGTGCTGATGACTTGGAAGAATGGACTCGTGAGCAACTCCAAGCCTGTATCATGCCAGGAGACTGGGATGAACTGATGCTGGCTTATCCCCAACAGGCGGATTGGATTCGGGATGTACGTGTGCGCCTGACTAAAGCCGTATTTCAGCACCCTTCTAACCCCTATGATTGCTGTTTGCTGGAAGCAAAAGAGCAAGATATCTTGCAGCAGTTATTGACAACCTTAGATTCACAGCAACCAGCCAATCTTTCTCAGTCAAAGACGACTGTTAACCCCTACCGCTATTTAACCAAGTCTTGGAAACATTTTTGGCAATGCTGGCAAAGCTCAAGTCAGCTAATGTGGGCTGCGATCGCGCGATCGCAAGGTTATTTTTCTTTATACTGTAGACCAGTAGAAGTAGCAACAGCCCTAAAACCAATTTGGTCTATGCAGCCAGTGGTGCTGATTGGCTCGGCACTGGATTTGGAGAGAAGTGCTTCTGTGTACCGCCAACAGGTAGGTTTAGGGGACTTGACTTGTTTGAAGTTCTCTCCCAACCGACACACCGAACAGATTCAATTGTATCTACCGGATGGGCTGCCAATGCCCAATACCTCGCGATTTCAAAATGCTTTGCTCTCTCAAGTTCGCTACCTCCTGGCTTTGAGTACTAATATCCAAAGTCCGGTAGTAATCCTCGTCGGGGATCTACATCTTAAGGTTCAGCTAGGAACTCTTTTAGCTGCCGAATTAGGTTCACGGGTGCAGGTAGAAAAATCAAATTTGGACAACAACGATATTCTGATTACTGGTTGGGAATTCTGGCGATCTCATCAAGGTAAATTCCAGGCTCCCCAATTGCTAATTATTGCTACTTTACCGATTCCTTCCTTAGAAAATCCTCTAGTTGCTGGTCAAGTGGCTTACTATAAACAACAACACTTAGACTGGTTTCGCCTGTATCTGTTACCCGTTGCTTTGAGAGAATTACAACGAGCGATCGCACCAGTGCGGGAATCTCAAGGTATTGTAGCTCTGTTGGACAACCGTGTAAATCACCGCAGCTACGGTAGTCAAGTCCTCTCAGTTCTCAGTCCCTTTGCTCGGATTAATTATTTAGATCCCAGTTGGTTTAAATTTGATGTTAGGTGTTAGGAATTAGAGTGCCCAAAACTAGGAGAAATGCTTTATTCTTTCTTACTTGTTACTTGTTACTTGTTACTTGTTATATCAAGGAAAGGATAAACAGTTATAATTACCTTCCACCTTGCAACCTTATTTCTTCCCTCCTGCCTCGGAGCCTCCTGCCTCGGAGCCTTATTGCCACCAAAGTGTAAGTGATCAACCGAACATGATATTACTTGTTACTTATTCAGCAGACCCTAGCTATACCAGATCCGGTTA
>JAAHGR010000270.1 GCA_010672425.1 Symploca sp. SIO2E6 | reverse complement strand
CAAGGCAGAAGACTTCTCTCAATTCTCAATTCCCCATTCTCAATTCCCTATTCCCCATTCTCAATTCCCTATTCCCTATAATATCTATAACGCACTATGTAGCGTCTTTATACCCAAAACTTAGCCCAGATTATTATTTCAGATACCACTATCAATGAATAGCTCCTTTCTCTCTCACCTTCACAGTCCTCAACGTCCAGTTATGGTCTTCGATGGGGCTATGGGCACTTCCCTACAAACCCAAAACCTCACCGCCGCTGACTTTGGCGGGCCAGAATACGAAGGATGTAATGAGTATTTGGTACATACAAAACCAGAGGCGGTGGAGAAAGTGCATCGGGATTTCCTGGAAGTGGGAGCAGATGTGATTGAAACCGATACCTTTGGTAGTAGTTCGATTGTTCTAGCGGAATACGACTTGGCAGACCAAGCCTATTATCTGACGAAGAAGGCGGCGGAATTAGCTAAGGGGATAGCCGCAGAATACTCGACTCCAGAAAAACCTCGATTTGTGGCTGGTTCTATTGGCCCCACTACTAAGTTGCCAACCCTGGGACATATCGATTTCGATACGATGGCAGCTACCTTTGCTGAACAAGCAGCAGGTTTGTATGATGGGGGAGTTGATCTATTACTTGTCGAAACTTGCCAGGATGTGTTGCAAATTAAGGCGGCACTCAATGGTATTGAACAGGTATTCCAGGAGAAAGGGGAACGTTTGCCCCTGATGGTTTCCATCACCATGGAAGTGATGGGTACGATGTTGGTGGGTTCGGAAATCGCTGCGGCACTAACGATTTTGGAACGTTACCCGATTGATATCCTCGGTCTCAATTGTGCCACAGGACCGGACCGGATGCAGGAGCATATCAAGTATCTCTCGGAGTATTCGCCGTTTGTGGTTTCTTGTATCCCTAATGCGGGACTACCGGAAAATGTTGGTGGACATGCTCACTATAAACTAACTCCGATGGAACTGCGGATGGCTTTGATGCATTTTGTGGAAGATTTGGGAGTGCAGGTCGTTGGTGGTTGTTGTGGTACTCGTCCAGACCATATTCAACAATTAGCAGAAATTGCCAAAACCCTCAAGCCGAAGGAGCGCCATCCCCAATATGAACCTTCCGCTGCTTCGATTTACAGTTCCCAAACCTATCAACAAGATAACTCTTTCCTGATTGTCGGTGAGCGACTCAATGCTAGTGGTTCTAAAAAATGCCGTACTCTCCTCAATGAAGAGGATTGGGATGGCTTGGTTTCCTTGGCTAAGTCCCAAGTGAAGGAAGGTGCTCACGTTTTAGACGTGAATGTGGATTATGTGGGACGTGACGGTGTACGGGATATGAACGAATTGGCCTCCCGCTTGGTAACCAATGTGACCTTACCCCTGATGCTGGACTCCACGGAATGGGAAAAGATGGAGGCTGGTTTAAAGGTGGTTGGGGGCAAATGCCTACTCAATTCCACTAACTATGAAGATGGAGAACCCCGTTTCCTCAAAGTGCTGGAATTGGCCAAGAAGTACGGTGCTGGGGTGGTAATTGGTACTATTGATGAAGATGGTATGGCGAGGACAGCAGATAAGAAATTTGCGATCGCTAAACGTGCCTATGATCAAGCAGTAGAATATGGCATTCCCCCCCATGAGATCTTTTTTGATACCCTGGCTTTACCGATTTCCACAGGTATCGAAGAAGATAGAGCCAATGGTAAGGCGACGGTGGAATCAATTCGCCGCATCCGGGAAGAGTTACCGGGATGCCATATTATCCTCGGGGTTTCTAATATCTCCTTCGGACTCAACCCCGCAGCGCGGATGGTACTCAACTCCATGTTCCTCCACGAAGCGATGCAGGTGGGTATGGATTCTGCCATTGTCAGCGCCAGTAAGATTCTGCCTTTAGTTAAAATCGAACCAGAACATCAAGAACTCTGTCGGCAACTGATTTATGACCAGCGGCAGTTTGAGGGAGAGGTCTGTACCTTTGACCCCCTAGCTGAACTTACCACCTTATTTGCAGGCAAAACCACCAAACGCGATCGCTCCGAGGATGAAAATCTGCCGGTGGAAGAACGCCTCAAACGCCATATTATCGATGGGGAACGTATCGGTTTAGAGGAGCAATTAGAAAAAGCACTGCAAAATTATCCTCCCCTAGAGATTATCAATGTCTTCCTCCTCGATGGTATGAAAGTCGTCGGGGAACTGTTCGGTGCCGGACAAATGCAACTACCTTTTGTACTGCAATCAGCTCAAACGATGAAAGCAGCGGTAGCTTATCTCGAACCCTTTATGGATAAATCCGAATCCGGGAATAATGCTAAGGGAATAGTAGTAATTGCTACGGTGAAAGGGGATGTCCACGATATTGGGAAAAACTTGGTGGATATCATCCTTTCTAATAATGGCTACAAAGTGGTCAACTTAGGTATCAAGCAACCAGTAGAGAATATTATCGATGCCTATGAGGAACACCAAGCTGATTGCATCGCCATGAGTGGATTACTGGTGAAGTCTACTGCCTTCATGAAAGATAATCTCGAGACTTTCAACCAGCGCAATATCACCGTACCAGTGATTTTAGGCGGTGCAGCCCTAACCCCCAAATTTGTCCATGGGGATTGCCAGAATACTTATCAAGGTCAGGTAGTTTACGGCAAGGATGCCTTTTCTGACCTCCATTTTATGGATAAATTGATGCCTGCCAAAGCAGCTAACGAATGGAATGATTTCCAGGGATTTTTGGCAGAAAATGGCAATGGACACCAATCACCCCAGCCGGAAGCCGGAGATACTCCATCCCAGGAGGAAGTCTCCCAGCCTAAGCCAGAAGCCAAACCAAAGGTAATAGATACTCGTCGTTCCGAAGCAGTAACCTTAGATCTAGAACGTCCCACACCACCGTTTTGGGGAACCATGGTACTGCAACCAGAGGATATCCCCATCGAAGAACTATTCTGGTATTTAGACTTGCAAGCCACCATTGCGGGACAATGGCAGTTCCGTAAACCCAAGGAACAATCCCGGGAAGAGTACGATCAGTTTTTAGCCGATAAAGTTTACCCGATTTTAGAGGAATGGAAACAGAGGATTATTGCAGAAAACTTGTTGCAACCCCAGGTAATCTACGGCTATTTCCCCTGTCAGGCAGAAGGTAATACCTTGTATATTTATGACCCGGCAACTCATCCTGAAGCTAAACTACTCACCAGTTTCGAGTTCCCCCGACAGAGATCGGGACGCCGCCTGTGCATTGCCGACTTCTATGCTACCAAAGCCTCAGGCATAATTGATGTCTTCCCCATGCAAGCCGTAACCGTCGGCAATATTGCCACCGAATACGCCAAACAACTGTTTGATTCCGACCAATACACCAATTATCTCTACTATCACGGTTTAGCAGTACAAATGGCAGAAGCCTTAGCCGAATGGACTCATGCACGCATCCGTCGGGAGTTAGGTTTTACCAGTGATGAACCAGATAACATTCGGGATGTCCTAGCGCAGCGGTATCAAGGTTCACGGTACAGCTTCGGCTATCCAGCTTGTCCCAATATGCAAGACCAGTATAAACAACTGGAGTTATTGGAGAGCGATCGCATCAATCTCTACATGGACGAGAGCGAGCAGCTGTATCCAGAACAGTCTACCACCGCGATCGTGACCTATCACCCAATAGCCAGGTACTTCAGTGCTTAAGGCTACAGAATCGAGAACCCCGATGGTATCAATCACATCTGCGGGCATCTCAAGCCGTTAGCGCGATCGCATCAATCTCCACATGGATGAGAGTGAGCAGGTGTATCCAGAACAGTCTACCACTGTGATCGTGACTTATCACCCAGTAGCCAGGTACTTCAGTGCTTAAGGCTACGGAATCGAGAACCCCGACTTCTTGAAGAAGTCGGGGTTCTGGGGGACTCCCGGTTACTCATCTAGAAGCAGTCGTTACAAAATCTCAATAATTAGTTCGAGTATACTTAATGTATAAACATACTAGTTATATTCCCAATTATGATTACCCAAAAAGTAAGCATGTGGGGCAACTCCCTTGGAGTCAGACTTCCTCAAGCTATTATTCAGCAAGTGAACTTGCACGAAGGCGCATTAGTGACTATTTCGATTGAGGACAATAAGATTATTCTTTCGGCCACACAACCGAAGTATACCCTTGATGAACTACTCAAAGATGTAACACCCCAGATGCAGCATGATGAGTTAGATTGGGGGGAGTCTGTGGGAGAAGAAAGTTGGTAAAAATCAATGGGCGTATCCCATCTCGTGGTGATATTATCCGACTGGAACTGAATCCGCGTACTGGTAGTGAACAGGCTGGCTATCGTCCGGCAATAATCATCTCACCCTTAGCCTATAATCGGATTTCTAAGATTGTGTTGGTTTGTCCCATTACAAGTCAGAGGAAAGGATGGCCATTTGAAGTGGAACTTCCAGTACAAATGCAGACTCATGGTATCGTACTTGTCGATCAGCTTAGGGCAGTAGATTGTAGCGCAAGAGTTGCAAATTTCGTTGAAAAAGCTCCCCCAGAGTTGGTTAATGAAGTTCTTGCCAGACTGGAGCCGCTTGTAACTTAGATGACCACTAAAACTTTATACGAGCAAGACTTTCAACATCCGCACCTACCACCTACCATCGACAGCGCAACCAAATTTCTAAACTAACCAAAAGCCACAATTTAACCCCGTAGCGTTGCCAGGGATCGCCATTGTAGTTTAACCAATTGCGGATGAGGGATTGATTAAGGTAAGGTGCGATCGCGGCTTTTGGATTCAGTAACAGTGCCTTGGCTTTTCGTCGCCAGTATTGACTAAATCCTAGTTGCACTGGTACCATCATACCACTCTTGGGGCGATGGATAATTTCCCCTGGCAGTAGATCGGCAACTGCTTGTTTGAGTACTGCTTTTTCCTGAGCACCAGATAGTTTGTATTCTGGGGGAATCTGCATACTATACTCTACAATCCGCTGGTCAAAAAGGGGAGACCTCCCTTGTAATCCTGCTGCTTGAGTCAGATTGTTGACTTTTGTCAATATATGGTCTGCACCTTTAAATTTGATGTTCAAAACCATCAGACGATTCAGCCAACTAGCAGTGGATTCTAAATCCTCGGAGAAGGGGTACTCCTCCTGCTTCACTGCTGCCCAAATTTCCGGCTTTAAGAGTTGTGGCAAATCTGAGGCGCATTTTTTAAAAGCCAGTAGGTATGCTTGCAGCGGGTCTTGCTGATTGGCAGTACCATAAAGTTGATGGAGAAGCATCGGTTGGTTTTTCGGTCCACCAAAACAAGGATCGCCACCTTCTCCATTCAATACTACTTGAACCGACTCACGAGCTAATTGTCCAATAAGTAGATTGGGTACAGTCAAGGGATCTCCAATGGGATCATCTAAATAAGCCATCGTCTCTGGTAATCTCTCCCACATTTGGCGGAAGGGAATTTCCAAAACGTGATGTTGAGTCTTACAATATTGAGCAACTAAACTGGAAAATTCCAACTCATTGGGACATTGGCTACCAAAATGAATCGAGTAAGTATGAACCGGTGCTGAGTGGAACTTGGTGGCTAGAGCTGTTATGCTACTAGAGTCTAAGCCACCGGATAAAAAAACGCCAACGGGTTCCTTGGGTGGTAAGTATTCCTGAACAACTTGCTCCAGCAATGTGCGCAAATGATGGCTATGGTGGGATAACTCCTCAGTTTCCCTAATCTCCTCTTGCAGTTGCCAGTAAGACCCAAGGCGACTTTCCGGTAATTGTAGTACATTTCCAGGTTGAAGTTCCCACACCTGCCGCCATAATGTCCGCTTTCCCGGTACAAAAGCACAACAGAGGTAGTCTCGCAGTGCTACTAAATCCAGTTCCTGGTTGTGGTAAGGGGCTAGCGATCGCAAATTAGGAGCAACCCAATTGGTGGTTCCGTTCTCAGTATAATATAGTGTACGTTTACCAGAGCGATCGCGTGCCAAGTATAACTGTTGCTTGTGGCGATCCCAGACAACTAGCCCAAACATACCCACCAACCGCTTGAGGGTATCTACACCCCAATGCTCCCAGGCAGTTACAATTAGTTGCAGATCACTCACGGGTAAGGAGCCACTGGTTTCTCTCTGCTGAGTTAAGGATTTGTGCTCACTCAGCCATACCTCTCCTATCGCCAGGAACCGTCCAGAAGGACTGAATGCCAGCTGGGTAGATGATGGAGGTAGGAAAATAGCAATCTGTTCATCCTGCCAATCAGCTTCAGTGATTGTGTCAATCTTACCCCAAGCCAAACGCCAGGTTGTGACAACATCGGCATTGGTAGAGGCGGGTTTAGAGAGGATTTTGCTCATTTTTGATGCCCATGTGACCAGAGAGATTTTAGATTTTAGATTTTAGATTTTAGATTGAGGATGTTGAATGTGGGTTAAAATTCTGTTTTCCCCAATATAGCGATCGCTTTTCTATTACACTGAGGATGGAATCGGTTTCAATTGGGATGCAGCTTCTTCTGGAGTGACAAAATTCCCACATCTGCTGGAAGTTCAACGGCCTCTTTGTTGTAAAATTTAACGACTAACTTACTGATATTCATCGCTACCCGCTGATTAAATCTGAAGCAATCTGAAAACCTTTGTTCTCCCTGAGTCGTCTGAAGTTGACGACCTCCCACTTGATTGACTTCAGTGGTAAATTTAAATATCTGTCTATCTTCATCAATCGACAACAACACCTCATGGGAGTTAAGCTCTTGGATTGGTTTAATCGATAAAACTCTTACTTTCATCGTCTTGCTGAAAAACCTTGCACCTTTATGGGAAATCCCTGGGTGACCTTGGGGGATGTAAGTGCTCAAAACTAGGATAAATTCTTCAAAACTTGTTACTGGTTACTTGTTACTTGTTACTTCAAAACCCGAATCAATGGACAAATTGCAGCAAACCCTAAATTAGTCCTGCCACCGCACTCGGACAAAATGAGCTGGATTGCCCCAGATATCAGAGGTTGCGGTAATACTTTCCACTGCTAGGTTAAAAGGAATTGCTGTAGTCAAGTATCGTTGAGCCAGGTTACCAAGATCTGGTGTTATCTCACTGGCTGCGGCGGTGGCTAATCCCACACCGAGGATTTGCTCCACAGGTCCTGGTGGCATTACCAAATGTGCTCCTAATGCCAATCCCGCAGTTAACAACATACCGACGGATAAATTAGTGCCGCACCGGGGATGTACAGCTAAGTCCCATTCTCCCCTGGTAATTCGTCTCAAAGCCAGATGTACTGCTCTGCTCAAATCAGCTGGATCGAGCTCACCATAGAGATAAAACCCTTCGTCAGTAGATAAACCTCCCAGGTTATCATTATCCGACAGATCCGTTGCGGCTCCTGTCCTACTGACCCCAAAGCGCTCCCCCAAAACCCAGACAGTAGCATGTTCTAGAGCATGAACCTGACGCAGCATCAAAATTTCTTTTAACCCAGGTACAAAGTCCAGTTGCTTGAGCAAATCAGCATCTTGGGTGGGTTGGGGCTGGGTAAAATCAAAGTCCCAGAAGTCACTATTGGCAGTATTGAACATTAGAAGTCATGGAGGGATAGGAATGAGGTTTTATTCAGCTAACTCTATTTATAGGCGCACACATTCTACCATTATAAAATAATACCAGAAAAACGGCGCGATCGCGACCAGATCGTATTGTTCCTATTGAAAATGGCAAACTCGTTATGGAAAAAGTCGTGATCATTGGAGCGGGACCTTGTGGGTTGCTCTTGGCTCACTATCTCTTGCGTCGAGGCGATCGCTACCAGGTGGAAATCTACGAACGCTTGGGGGATCCCACCAAGGTGGCATTATCCGATTCTAGAACTATTCCTTATAGTTTGAACGAACGGGGCCTGGGAGCATTGCGTCCCATTGAGGGACTCGAAGAGGCGATGCAAACAGCAGGTGTGGAAAATTGGAAGATTGTTCGCCACAAAGCTAAGGGCAAAATTCAGCTGTTACCCCGGCGACAACAAGCCACCGTTGATATAGACCGCATTAGGGTTGTCAAGACGCTTTTATCGTCTTTAGTGGCTATGGCAGAAGGTAGTGGTCGCTTGAAACTACATTTTAACTACAAATGTATTGGCGTGGATTTCCCTCGCCAAACTCTCCTCTTGGAGTCTGTTTCCCCAGAAGCCACAGCGGAACTACAACCCTTACTCGTTCACTATGACCGCTTAGTAGGAGCCGATGGTGCTCGTTCGACTGTCAGAAGCCAATTCCTGAAAACTCAATCCTTCGACTTCGAGCAAACCAGGTATCGCAGTTGCTATAAAACTCTATTTTTCCCTAGTAAAAACGACGAAACTGGGTATGAATTACAGCCACAAGGTTTTCATGTTTGGCAACCGGAGGAAGGAATAACCTTGATAGCCGGACCCCAACAAAGTGGTGGATATGTTGGTGTAATCTTTGCTCCCAGAAACCGACAAGATATCCTGAATTTTCAATCTTTAACTCAAGTCAAAGAGTTCTTTCGGCAATACTTTCCCGAAGCTAGCTTGCTTCTAACAGATACGGAGGCAGAAGCTTTGGTCAAGCGACCTATTTCTAGCCAACTGAAAATTCGTTGCAGCCGCTATCATCATGAGGACAGAGTATTGTTAATTGGCGATGCCGCTCACGCTGTAGGTTCTTCTGCCACTGGACAAGGCTGCAATGCCGCCTTAGAAGATGCTCAGATCTTCGCTCGCCTGTTAGATGAATGGGAGGATAGCTGGGAAATTGCTCTAGCCAAATTTACAGAGGAACGTCAACCAGATGCTCATGCTTTAGGGGAGTTAGATGGTAACATTATACCAATTTCTCAGATACTTTTTGCCGAATTTATCCTAAGGGAACGTTGGGCGAAAATTGCCCACCGTTGGTTTCCTCAGTTAGTTGCACCTCCTCTACGAGAATTAATGAATAGTAATACACCTTATGCCGAAATTCTGAACAAATATCGTAGGTGGGTGGCTAAGGTGAAAGCATCTAATCTGAAGTTCGATTGAATACTTAGGGTGGAACAGGCTTCTAGCCTGTTTCAGCCACCACAGGCTGGAAGCCTGTTCCACGGTTATTGGATAGTGCAGCTATGTTAGATAGCGCGATCGCACTCATTTGAGGTTAGCATCTTGCCTGTAGCTTTTCGTTTATGTTATTATTGATAGACAATGGAAAAATTGTGCACATGTAAGGTAGTCCCTGGTAGGGAAAGCGATCGCAGCTCTCATCAACTCCTTATTCAAAGATTCATTTGTGGAACAGGCTTCTAGCCTGTTTCAGCCACCACAGGCTGGAAGCCTGTTCCACTGTTATTGGATAGTGCAGCTATATTAGATAGCGCGATCGCACTCATTTAGAGGTTAGCATCTTGCCTGTAGCTTTTCGTTTATGTTATTATTGATGAATAATGGAAAATTTGTGCGCATGTAAGGTAGTCCCTGGTAGGGAAAGCGATCGCAGCTCTCATCAACTCCTTATTCAAAGATTCATTTGTGGAACAGGCTTCCAGCCTGTGGCTGATATCCATTCCCAGGTTAATTTAACCATCCGCAAGGTTATCGACAGGGCGGGTTTTGTACAATAGTTATGATATAAAGCGTTAGCGGCGACCCTAAACCCGCCCCTACAGATATCCTGCATTCAATTCCCAATTCCCAATTCCCAATTCCCAATTCCCAATTCCCAATTCCCAATTCCCAATTCCCAATTCCCAATTCCCAATTCCCAATTCCCAATTCCCAATTCCCAATTCCCAATTCCCAATTCCC
>JAAHGR010000027.1 GCA_010672425.1 Symploca sp. SIO2E6 | reverse complement strand
TGTTGGTTGTTGGTTGTTGGTTGTTGGTTGTTGGTTGTTGGTTGTTGGTTGTTGGTTGTTGGTTGTTGGTTGTTGGTTGTTGGTTGTTGGTTGTTGGTTGTTGGTTGTTGGTTGTTGGTTGTTGGTTTCTCTTGAGTAGTAGGGGGTTGGGCGTTTGTGTTACAATATCCTTCGGGATGCTGCGCTATGGTGCGTAGTACCGTAGCATTTGGATAGTCTTTCGTTCCTAGCGGGTAGCGCACTGACCGTGGAGCCCTACTTTTATCCGCGATCGCACTCTAATCGTATTATAATAATTGCTACAGATATGGTTTCAGGGGGCAAAATATTCCTACACAAGCACAACTATTACAATGTTATACTCTTTCTTGTTGGGCTACCAGGTTATATTTACCAATTAACCTAATAAGATTTGATCAACGCACAGCCAATATATTCATGATAATTGGTGAATCAATTGAGATTGAAGTTAAACCTAATGGGGAATGGATCAAATGACTCAAAAACCTAACTTCCAAACTATGAGCGCTCAAGAGTTAAAAAGTTATGTCTTATCCCATCGAGAAGATGATGAGGCTTTTTATGCTTATTTAGACAAAGTACGTGAGAGAAAAAATAGAGTAGTTTATCCTCCTTTAAACTCGTTAGAAGAGCTAGAAAAATATCCAGAGGTGCTTGAACATATGCGTCAAGATTCTGGTAATAATTTTTAACAAAATGACCAGAGAGATTTTAGATTTTAGATTTTAGATTTTAGATTTTAGATTTTAGATTTTAGATTTTAGATTTTAGATTTTAGATTTTAGATTTTAGATTTTAGATTTTAGAAAGGAGAGAGGGATTTTCATGCATGGTGGTGAAAAATTTTTTTTATCGGGACTGCCTTGCAGCCTCCTGCCTTGCAGCCTCCTGCCTCCTGCCTCCTGCCTCCTGCCTCCTGCCTCCTGCCTCCAAAGCACTAACATTTTACCGGAATTTCCACGATAAATTCTGTCGGTTTACCCTCCACAGAAATACACCGGAGTTGACCATGGTGTTGTTCGACTACAATTTGATAGCTAATCGATAACCCTAAACCAGTACCACTCCCCACCGGCTTGGTAGTAAAAAATGGTTCAAAAATGCGGTGCAGCAGTTGCTTGCTAATGCCTGGACCATTATCAGCAATCCGAATCACGACTTTTTCTGGTGTCTGTTGTATGGGATTGAGGGATTTTGTGTAGGCTACTGCGGTACTAATCCAAATTTTGGGAATTACTGATTCCTTGTGATTGGGGTTAATTGAGAATTGGTTATTAACCGTTAATTCTGACATACCATTTTTCATAAAAGGAGGCACAAGAGCATCAATGGCATTACTGAGCAAATTCATGAACACCTGATTCAACTCACCGGCATAACAAGTTACTAGGGGAAGTTGACCATATTCTTTAATTACCTCAATAGAAGAGCGATTGCCTACAGCCCGCAATCGGTGTTGTAAAATCAGTAGAGTATTGTCGATGCCTTCATGAATATCTACAGTTTTGAGAGCTGATTCGCTGTCTCTAGCAAAATTCCTGAGGGAGTTAACAATCTTTTTGATGCGCTCAGATCCCACTAGCATGGAATTAATCATTTTTTGCCAATCTGATACCAGAAAATCTAAGTCAATCTCCTCCGTTAGTTCCTGAATTTCTGATGGGGGATGAGGATAAGTTTGCTGGTAGAGGTGAATTAGCTCAATGAGCTCTTGGAAGTATTGACTAGCAGGATCCAGATTACCATAAATAAAACTGATGGGATTGTTGATTTCGTGGGCAACTCCTGCTACCATTTGTCCAAGACTAGACATTTTTTCCGTTTGCACCAGTTGAGCTTGAGCTCGTTTCAATTCGTTTAAAGTGAGTTCTAGTTGAGTTGCCTTATCTCGCTCTCGTGCTTCTGATTTTCGCAGAGCCTCCTCTACTTCTTTGCGTTGTGTGATATCTTGGGCTACTCCAAAAAATTGCCTTAGCTGTCCTTGTTCATTAAAAATTCGCTCTGCCTTAGCTTCAAGGTAACGGATAGAACCATCGAGTCGCTTAATCCGAAAGTCGAATTCACAGGATTTGTTGCTTGGGAAAGAAGTATAGGTCGTAATATTGAGGGCATGAGTTAAGATTTGTTGCATTACCTCTCGGTCATCGGGATGAATCAGCTGAAGGAATTCTGTATAGGAGGGTTCCGGTTGGCTAGAATCAAAACCAAAAATGCCAAATAGTTCTTCTGACCAGGTAAATTGCTTGGTAAGTACATCAAACTCCCAGTTGCCGAAATGAGCCACTCTCTGAGCCGCTAGCAGTTTGGCCTCACTGCGACGTAATGCTTCCTCCGCCTGCTGGCGCACGCAAATTTCTTCTTGCAGATGTGCTTGTTGTCTGCGAATGGTTAGTTGATGCTCAATGCGAGCCAAGACCTCTTGTTGCTCAAAAGGTTTGGTGATATAATCAGCACCACCAACATTAAAAGCCTTGACCTTATCCAAAACATCATTAAGCACACTCAGGAAAATTACCGGAATTTCCCTTGTTTCTTCCGAGGCTTTCAGTTTCTGGCAAACTTCATAGCCATTCATTTCTGGCATCTTGATGTCGAGTAAAATCAACTCCGGTGGAGCCGAATGTACTCCCCTCAAGGCCAGCAAGCCATTCATTGCCTTCTTCACTTGATATCCTTGTTTGGTCAGCATTTTGGATAAAAGGCGCAGGTTTTCTGGTATGTCATCAACAACGAGAATTGTGCCTTTAGTAACTGACTGTTGATTGCTATTCATTCCCTAGCTTATTTAGTTAAATTTTTCCGACTTCGAGTCCTCCATAATCACTGCTTTTTTTGACAGGGAGAGGAATGTCGGTCAGGATGCAACTACCTTGTCCAAGATAACTTCTTCGTCACCATTACTTCGGGGAATTTTACTTATTGCAATGCGCAATTTGACTCGATTAGGGGAACGGGGTTATAATAGCCTGGGGGAGTTGAGTAGCTGGGGAAGCTGGGGAAGACAAAGGAGACAAGGGAGAAATTCCTAATTCCCAATCCCCAATTCCCAATCGGGTGAGCGAAAAAATGGATGGGGAAACAAGTAAGCAGACGCACCAGACGCACCAGAATTGAAATCCCACCTCATATTTCGCTCACCCTCCCCAATTCCCAATTCCCAATTCCCAATTCCCAATCCCCAATTCCCAATTCCCAATTCCCAATCCCCAATTCCCCCCTCCCTTGTACTAAACTAGAGAAAGGAGAGAGTGAGGGAAGGCAGTTGCGGAAGAGGTGGAAGCTTCTTCTGAGGAAAGTCCGGGCTCCCGAAAGACCAGACTTGCTGGGTAATTCCCAGTGCGGGTGACCGTGAGGATAGTGCCACAGAAACATACCGCCAATTTGTCATTTGTCTTTTGTCATTTGTCTAACAAAAGACTAAGGGTAGAGGACAAAGGACTGTATTTGGTAAGGGTGCAAAGGTGCGGTAAGAGCGCACCAGCAGCATCGAGAGGTGCTGGCTCGGTAAACCCCGGTTGGGTGCAAGGTCAGAGGAACTATGGTTGGTCTTTTACCAGTTCCGCTTTTAGGAACCGCATGAGGTGTCTGGTAACAGGCATCCCAGATAGATAACTGCCCTCAAAGTTGGCAACAGCAATGAGAACAGAACCCGGCTTATGTCTGACTCTTTCCTTTTTTTGTTGTTGGTTGTTGGTTGTTGGTTGTTGGTTGTTGGTTGTTGGTTGTTGGTTGTTGGTTGTTGGTTGTTGGTTGTTGGTTGTTGGTTGTTGGTTGTTGGTTGTTTGTTGTTTGTTGAGGGTTTCGGCAACTTCTTGCTTGAGTTCTTCTTTGGTTTGGGGAGCAAAGATACTGATACCGTACTTGCCCATCAGTTCAATAACATCTAAGCGTTGCATCCCTAGATGTCTAGCGGCTCGTCCACTGCTAATAATACCATGTTTTAGAAGAGTCATTACGTAGGCTTCTTTTGCCATTCGTTCTGCTTCTACTCGAATATCTTCAGGAAGGTTGGGAAGCTCAAGGGTCATTTGAGGGTGTTGTGTTGGCATGACTTTATTCTAAATTTGGGAATTATAAATTATTGCATTCAAAATTCAAAAGGCTTATTGGGTAAGGGCTCTATCGTACACAAACTAGTGGTTGATTTCCACCTAGCTACACATTGTTGTTATTTGATGGTATTATTATACATGGTGGAGTAGGTGTGCGCCTATAGGGTCTAGTTAAAGACGACAGGCTATCAGCATCGCAGGTAATCAAAGCGATAAGCAACGCTGGTGCAAAAAAAAGCGATCGCTTCCTCATTAGTAGGGTGGGTAAATTACCGATTTATATAGCAGCAACCGATAAGTAAAGATAAATTTGCCCACAACAGCAGTTATCGAAAAAGCCAATAGCGGGAAAATAGATAGGAGATATTGCCTCATCGGAATAAATTACCAGATGCCCTTCCCCGGTCGAGGGCATTGTGGTAACCTTATAGATAATGGAATAGCTGTGCACCTATAAAGTCTGATTAATGCGTTCACGTAAAACGTAGGGGCGTATTGCTTCCCACAGAAGTTATCGAAAAAGCCAATAGCGGGAAAATAGATAGGAGATATTACCTCCTCCGAAGAAATAACCAGATGTCCTTCCCTTGGTTAGTGCTTTGTGGTATTTTATTACATGGTGGAGTAGGTGTGCGCCTATAGGGTCTGATTAATGCGATCGCGTAAAACGTAGGGGCGTATTGCTTCCCGCCCAAATCAGCACACCACAAAAGTTATCGAAAAAGACAATAGCGGGAATTGAGATAGGAAATATTACCTCCTCCGAAATTACGACCAGATAGTCTTCCCCGGTCGAGAGCATTGTGGTAACCCTATACATGATGGAATAGATGTGCACCTATAAAGTCTAATTAATGCGATCGCGTAAAACGTAGGGGCGTATTGCTTCCCGCCCAAATCAGCACACCACAAAAGTTATCGAAAAAACCAATAGCGGGAATTGAGATAGGAAATATTACCTCCTCAGAAGAAACGACCAGATAGTCTTCCCCGGTCGAGAGCATTGTGGTAACCTTATACATGATGGAATAGATGTGCACCTATAAAGTCTAATTAATGCGATCGCGTAAAACGTAGGGGCGTATTGCTTCCCGCCCAGATCAGTAACCGAGAAGAAAAGAGATATTTGCCCACCACAAAAGTTATCGAAAAAGACAATAACGGGAATTGAGATAGGAAATATTACCTCCTCTGAAGAAACGACCAGATAGTCTTCCCCGGTCGAGGGCATTGTGGTAACCTTATACATGATGGAATAGATGTGCGCCTATAAAGTCTGATTAATGCGATCGCGTAAAACGTAGGGGCGTATTGCTTCCCGCCCAAATCAGCACACCACAAAAGTTATCGAAAAAGACAATAACGGGAATTGAGATAGGAAATATTACCTCCTCAGAAGAAACGACCAGATAGTCTTCCCCGGTCGAGAGCATTGTGGTAACCTTATACATGATGGAATAGATGTGCGCCTATAAAGTCTGATTAATGCGATCGCGTAAAACGTAGGGGCGCACCGACGTGCGCCCAAATCAGCACACCACAAAAGTTATCGAAAAAGCCAATAACGGGAATTGAGATAGGAAATATTACCACCTCAGAAATTACGACCAGATAGTCTTCCCCGGTCGAGAGCATTGTGGTAACCTTATAGATAATGGAATAGATGTGCACCTATAAAGTCTAATTAATGCGATCGCGTAAAACGTAGGGGCGCACCGACGTGCGCCCAAATCAGCACACCACAAAAGTTATCGAAAAAGACAATAACGGGAATTGAGATAGGAAATATTACCACCTCAGAAATTACGACCAGATAGTCTTCCCCGGTCGAGTGCATTGTGGTAACCTTATACATGATGGAATAGATGTGCACCTATAAAGTCTAATTAATGCGATCGCGTAAGGGCGTATTGCTTCCCGCCCAAATCAGCCCACCACAGTACCTCACCGGTAGATATAGTTGTGGGCATTATGGGGAAAAATATTGCTACGGAGGAAGATTATCGAGAATGCCCACCCTACGATCTAATTACCCATTATATCAAATCCGGTTGCATCGGAATTATATAGCAAACCCCGTCATTACGATTCTAGATGACATCACCCAAAATATATCATTCCAATGCTACCGGAAACGATATTACCCATGACCCATTTATTACTATTGTGCCGTAGCACCGCCGTCAACTGATATAGATTGACCGGTGATAAAACTCGCGTCATCGGAACACAGCCAGACTACGGTATTAGCTATCTCTTCTGGGAGACAGATGCGTCCGAGGGGATGTAGCTGCTCGACGAACGCGGCTTTGACTTCAGCATCGCTATAAATGCGATTCATCATATCTGTTTCTACTGCTCCTGGAGAAACTACATTAATCCTGATGCCATCCCGAGCATGTTCGAGGGCAGTAGCTTTTGTTAACCCGAGAATTCCGTGGTGGCTGGCACAGTAAATAGCATAATTTTTCATGCCCCTCAAGGCAAGCAGAGAAGCATTGTTAACGATCGCCCCGGAACCCTGCTTTAGCATCTGGAGAAGTTCGTACTTCATCGATAACCAAACCCCTTTAAGGTTAGTGTCGATAGTGAAATCCCAGTTTTCTTCCGTCTGTTCGATGCAAGGTTTCACTACACCCTCGGTGCCGGCGTTATTGAAAGCATAATCTAAACACCCGTAGGTCGCCACCGTTTGTCGGACCAAATTTTCTACCTCTGGGGCCTTGGTAACGTCGGTTTGTACGAAAATGCCCTCGCTGCCCGCTTCTTTTATCAGTTGGACTGTTTCTTCGCTTTCTTTGACCCGGCGACTGGCAACAACCACTTTTGCACCCTTGCGGGCAAAGGCCAAGGCCGTAGCGCGTCCCATGCCGGAACTGCCTCCAGTAATGAGAGCGACTTTGTTTTCTAGTTCTTTGGTCATAGTTTAACTTTTTGCTGTAAGATACTTATATTCTCCCCCAATTTACTGTTTTATTGAGATTTATTACTTTCTCGATCTTTCATCAAAAACTTCACAAAAGTAGAGATTGCATTTTCATCAATGTATGAAAGTTGAATTGAGCCTTTTGCTAGTTCGGCCAAAGTTTTGCTGTTACTAACTTTTAGAGACGGCAAGAACATCTTTTGTTCAGTAGAAGATGAAAACAGCGATTGGGAGTCTTCTTTTTCTTGGGAAGTTTGTTGCTTCATTTTCGACACCCATTCCTGATAATTGAGTTCCTCTATTTCATAACCACACTTGCGAATCCAGTTGTACAAATCACTCCAAAGAATATCCCGATCGCTCCAGATATGAAAGGTGCTTCCCAATAAGTCATTTTGTAGGGATAAATAAACTAGAGATTGAGCAGCATACTCTACGGAAATCAGATTTATACCACCTTCAATTTTTGGAGCTATTTTTGATAAAATATAGCTTTTGAGGTCGTTAAAAAAGCGATCGGTTTCTTTATGACGAACACCTGATGTAACAGATGCAGTTACATCACCTAGTCGATATATGCAAGCAGGTAAACCCCGTTGCTTCGCAATTGCGATCAGATTTTCACTGACCCATTTGCTATAAATATAACCGGAAGCATACAAGTCTGGATGATAATCTATTTCAACAATATCAGCTTCTGATACCTGTTTTCCATCGTAATAAGCGTTTGAAGAGAAAACAGAATAAGTAGAGACAAAATGAACCGATTTTGTTTGGTTTTGGCTGGCTAGGCGGAGAAGTTCTTTTGTTCCCAATACATTAACGGGTTTCAAAGCTGAGTAGGAATATAAATGGTTTACCCAAGCTCCATTATGGTAAATGACATCAATTTTACTTGCCAAGATCTGATATTGTTCTTCGGAAAGCCCAAATAAGGGTTTACTTAAATCCCCAACAATAGGAATAATACGAGAAGAATAGGTATCGTTCCAAAGGGTATAAAACTTGAGGGTGTTTTCAATACGCTCTCGTGCCGATTGTATAGAACTGCTTCGTACTAGACAATAGATATCCGCACTGGTTTTTTTAAATAGTTCGTCCAATAAATATGCACCGATAAAACCTGTGCTTCCTGTCAAGAAAATGTTTTTGGGATTCGCTATATTCTTAGACAAGGGTTGAGAAAAGACAATCTCTGGATCTAAGACAAGTTCAGCTTTTAAATCATCAAGTTCTAAACTTTCAGTTTTTGATTCTGAATTGATTGATTGTCCAAAATAGTTAGCCTGAGACTTAATAGTTGCAAGATTAAATAACTGAGCTACTGATATTTTTTGTGCAAACATTTTTGATAATTTCTTGTGAAGTTGAACAATAATTAATGAATCGCCCCCCAATTCCAAGAAATTATCATTGACCCCAATATTCTTAATTCCCAGAACTTGCTCCCAAATTTGGGTGATTGTCTGCTCGATCTGACTTTGTGGAGCCTCATAAGCTTCATTGAGTTCGGGTCGCTCCGAGAGATTGGATAATTCATCAGATTGGTTTTGTGTCAGAAGACCCTCCTGCTTCACCAAAGCTCGAATATCTTGAGTTGACAGCAAAACTTGATTTTTTCCACTCTCAATAATTCGATTAAAGCAATTGACTCCTTCCTGATTTGATACTCCATATTCAAGCGATGTGAATACTGGATTGGATTTTTCTGGCTGACGTTTTTTAGGCTTATGTGATTTTTGAGAAGGCTTAGGTTTTCCAAAAACTAGCTGCTTGCGAATCTCTTCATTTTGAGAAAGCACAATCTTACCAATATGTTTGGCTTGTGCCATGTATTGAAAAGCACTGGCAGCTTCTGTTATAGGAAAGATTTTATAAGGAAGAGGACTGAGATTCCCATCTTGGAAATGTTGGATCAATTCCTCAAAAACAGCATTAAAGTTAGGAATATCAGGAAATACATGAAGCGCAGAAAAAGTAATGCTTTTCTGAAAGGCTTTTAGTTCCAATTGATTGTTTTCTAGAATATCCCGGATACCTAATTCCAGAAATCGTCCATAGGGAGCTAGAAGGGATAGACTTTTGAACATAAATTCTCCAGCCAACGAGTTGAGAACCACATCAACGCCTTTGCCGTTAGTGTATTCTTTGACTTGTTCGACAAAATCAAGAGACCTGGAATCCATCACATACTTAATTCCCAGAGATTTCAGAAAATTTCGTTTTTCAGGCTTACCTGCTGTGGCAAAGATTTCAGCACCGATCATCTGGGCAATTTTAACCGCAGCAAGTCCAACTCCACCCGCAGCAGCATGAATGAGAATTTTGTCACCTGAACGTAGTTTACCAAACTCTCGTAACAGATAATAGGCAGTCTGAAAAGCAACAGGAATTGTAACTGCTTCCTCTAAGCTTAAGGAAGCTGGCTTGGGCTTAATTAGAGAAGCAGGTGTTGTGACGAAAGCACTGAAACCTGAAGAGCAGAAACCAAACACTTCATCTCCAATATTGAACCCATCAACACCTTCTCCAATGCTGCAAATAGTACCGGCAATTTCACTCCCATTAATAATTCCACTGCGTTCCACCTCATTGAGGTCAGTATCCATTGTTCCCAATGCATGAAGAACATTCCTGAACTCTAATCCCGAAGCCAAAACCTCTATTTCTACTTCTCCGATCCCTGGTTTGGGTCGAGAGGCAGGATAAAATGCCAGTTCATCCAACAAGCCCGGTTCGGCAATTCCTAAGTTAAAGTTTTCAATTTGTCCAGCTTTGAAAGAGAGTGATGAACTTTCTGTTTGTGCGTCATCGACTGGCACATCATCAACGCGCTTGAGTAGAAAATTTTCAATGGCAATCAATTCTGTTCCCTCAGCATCCAAAATGGATAGATTGATGGACTGAAAACTTGAATCCTTTTGTTGATTCTCAGTGCTATAAGCAGAGAATTGGCTGGTCAAAGCACCCTTGATTGTAAACTTTTCATAAGAATAGGGCAGGTAACTTACTTCCTTTGTCTCATTAATAGCAGCAGATAAAGTCGTATCCAAGAGAGCGGGGTGTAGTTGATAAATATTGAGTTCATTAGAAAACTCTGGGGGCAGTTCGAGCCTGGAAAAAGCTTCTTTTGTTCCAGTTTGCCGCAACTGGATATTGTTCCACCATCGCGAACCAAACCGAACAAATCCTGATAAAGATTCTAAATCGGGAACGGCTGCTGACTGATTACATTTGGCTTCCAGCTCGTTAAGGTTATACTCAACAGGTTCAGGAGCATCAATGGTGACAATTTCCCCTTTAGCGTTTTCCTGCCATTCCCCTAAATTATAATCCCAACTTTGGATAGAAAATTCAACTCCTTCCTCTTTCGGTTTCAAAATTGTCCGAACTTCTTTCTCCTCATCTTCTTCTATCACCAACCGCTCTAGGAAATAGACATCCCGCAATTCCATCGTCGATTTTCCGCTTAGACATTCATAAGCAGCACGAGCGATTTCCAAATAAGCCGTTCCCACCAGGGTTGGCTTGCCCATGACAATATGTTCTCCTAAAATCCAGTGGGTACGAGGACTGAACTTACTGACGTAAATTTCCTGAGTTTTTTCAATAATACACTTATCGAATAAAGGATGGCTCAGTTTTTTAACTTCAAGGGTCTCGATTTTGTAAGCTGCTGCTACGGCAGCACCCACTTCCTTCCAAGCAGGCTGATTAATGCTAATCGTTAAGCGCGAACTGGTCATTGACTTATAGCGAACGTAGGCATCTTCAAAGTTACAGGCAGCACTATGATCCACTTGCCCAAAATTAGGGTTAATTGCTGACACAGATGAAAAGACAATAAAGAAATCCAGTTGAGCGTCTTTAAAGAGAGTCTCAAGGACTAAGGTTCCTTTGATTTTCGGGCCGAAGACGCGCTCGGCCATTTCCCGTGTTTTTTTGCCAATTGAAGAATCCGCAAGTGCACCTGCACAATGGATCACCCCATTAATCTGACCAAATTGTTCTTGTGCTTGGGAAATAGCGGCAGCCATTTGTTCTTTATTCGCTACATCCGCACGCACCACTAAAACTTGACCGCCTTGGGCTTCGATTTCCTGAATTTTCTTGATTTTCTGACTTGTGGGGTCTTCTTCATAATGGTCAGTTAACCACTGCGACCACTCTGACCGTTGGGGAAATGTCGAACGTCCGGTTAGAATCAGTTTTGCCCGTACAGCTTTAGCTAAATCTTCGGCAAATACTAAGCCCAAACCACCCAGTCCACCAGTAATCAGATAGACTCCTCCCGTTTGGAATTGAGGTGGAGTTTGTGAGGACTGTTCTAAACGCACTGGGTCAAAGATTTCTACCCAACGATAATTTCCGCGATAGGCAACAATCTTATCTTCGGATTTTTGTTGGATTTCGCTGAGTAATTGGCTAATTACTTTGCCTTCACTGCCTGATGGAGGTAAGACAACATCCACACTGCGACAGTGGAGCTCATTGTACTCTTTAGGAATGAGGCGAACTGGTCCAATAAGCGTGGCTTTTTCCGGGCAAATAGTTTCTTCGCCATTAACATTTTGCAACCCATTGGAAACCACCACCATTTCCATCTCGTTGTCAAGATTCTGTTGTCCTAATGCTTGAGTCAGATAAATCAGACTGTAGAATCCTAGACCATTAGCTTTTTCCACAGATTCAAAGGTTAATTCAGCCTTCTGGTTTTCAGTAACATTCCACAAATGGACGATGGTTTTGGGAGTGAGCTTTTGCACTTGCAGGCTTTGAATTAAGCTTTGGTAGTCCTCAGAATTATTGGGATTAATACTGTAAAGATCTGTATCCAGTTTGGCAAATGCTTCTCCCACCTGAACGCGAACCACATCTTTAGTTTTAGCTTCCAGTTGCTTGACTAGTTCAACACTTAAACTAAATTCATCCACAAACACCAGAATGGGAGATATCATCGAGATATCTTTAGCTTTATATGGTAACAAGGGTAAGCGTTCCCAAGAAGGAATGTAAAACCAATCGGCAATATCTGGCTTTTTACTTAATGTCTCTTTACTAGTGGCGACTACCTCAACTTGACGAGAAAAAGCAACAGGAACAGACTGTTTGGCTGAAGTCTCTGCCCGACCCAATATAATATGAGTACCATTAACATCTGCTTCTGGGAAATTCTTGACCTCAACAAAGCCATGACTTTGTAAAGCTTCCTGCCATTGTTCCTTGGTTAAAAATGGTTTGCCGCTATTTCGGACTCCATCATCAAAGGATGGGTCGTTAAAGGAAGGCATCAGTAAGCCATAGATAATATCAAATGGTAAGTTCAGTAGGGTCTCTTCATTAAGTAGGAATAAACCACCGGGTGCCAATAAAGAACGAACCCGTTCTAAGGTAGCTCCCATGTTGCTAGTGACATGAAGCACACCAGACGCAACAATTAAATCGTAGCTATTTAGTTCAAATCCCTGCTCTTCTGGGGGTTTCTCCATATCGAATAAACGATATTCGATAAAGGGATATTGTTTGAATTTTACCTTACCAAACTTCAGGAAACTTTCACCTAAATCGGTATAAGTGTAATGGGTGCGTTCTTGGGGCAATAGGGGCAACAACCAGTTAGTTGAATAGCCTTGTCCCGCACCAATTTCCATAATTTTCAGTTGGTTCGATGGTGGTAATGACTCGACGACTTTTTCGACAATTGCCCTCATGATGGTATTGCTGTAGACATCCACGCCTTCGGCTTCATTCTCTACCTTGGCATAAACATCCAAATTGGCGTCAGCAAAGAGAATATTCTGACCGATTTCTTCTCCTTTTAGGAGCGCAACATTGTTGTTGCCGAAACCTTGAATCAGTCGAGCTTGTTCGGGTTGGTTGGCAAATTTAGTTTGGAATTCTTGCACTAGCGCATCAAACTCTTCTGCGCTTAGGGCTTGCAGTTGGAAGAAGTCTTCCCATTCTTGTTGCAACATTCCTCGTTGAACCAACACTTCTAACCAACGGGTTAACAACTGTTTGTAGTCCGGTTTGATGGGAAATTGCTCAAAGATTTTGGTAACTGAATACTTATCCTCTGGATTTGCAAAAACGCCTAAATCTTTGAAGGCTTTTGCCATGTAAGCAGCACAGATTCGGTCTTCTACTGCTTTTTGTTCCAGATATTCCGACTGTTCAAATTGGGAAATCCCTTCTTGTGCTTGTTGGAGTCCTGCTTCAACGGCAGATTGCCAGAGTTGTTGATGATTAACTTGATAATAGATGGGTTGCTGTTTTGGTGGGTCAATCCAATAGCGTTGACCTTCAAAGGGATAAGTGGGTAAGGGAACGCGATAATGTTTTTCCTCTCCATAAAACTCATCCCAATCTATCTCAGTTCCCGCTAACCACAGTTGACCTAATGCTTTGAGTAAGAAACTGACATCCGAACCTTCTTCCTGGGGATGGCGCACTGAAGTTAAGGTGATTTGTTCTGATGGGTTATCGGGATGGCGTTTTGCCAATGTACTTAAGGTGCGTCCCGGTCCTACTTCTAAGAGGATTTGGTTGGGGTCGTTAAAGAATTGTTTGACTCCATCAGCAAACCGCACGCAGGAGCGTAACTGTTGGGCATAATAACTGGGGCTAGTTGCCTCTGCTGCTGTTATCCAAGTTCCAGTTAAGTTGGAGATAAAGGGAATGGTGGGTGCATTTAGTCTTACCTGTTTGACCTTTTCGGTGAAAGGTTCTAACATCCCTTCCATCATGCTTGAATGATAGGCATGGGAGGTATGCAAACGACGGCCTTCTATGTCTTGAGAAGCTAATGCGTTCTCAAAGGCTTCTATGTCTGCGGTTGTGCCGGAAACTACGCAATTATCAGGACTGTTGATGGTGGCTATTTCTAAAGATGTTTCTGCGATTAAGTTTTTTACTTCATCTTCCGGTAGGGGTACTGCTAACATTGAACCTGTTGGCATTGATTGCATTAGCCTACCCCGACAAGCCACTACCTTTAAAGCATCTTCTAAGCTTAATACTCCCGCTAGGGTTGCAGCGACATATTCCCCAATACTATGACCGATCGCGGCTGCTGGTTTTACTCCCCAAGACATCCAGAGTTGCGCTAGGGCATATTCAATGACAAATAATGCCGGTTGGGTAATGGCGGTTTGTTTGAGTTTTTCAGTGGCGGTTTCGGTTTTGTCTTCACTGGGATAGAGGATGTCTCGTAAGTCAAATCCTAAGTGGGGTTGTAAGATGGTGCAGCATTTATCTACTTGTTCAGTAAAAGTGGTTTGAGTTTCATAGAGTTCCCGTGTCATGTTCACATACTGAGAACCTTGTCCTGAGAACATGAATGCTACCGAACGGGTTTTGACTTTACCGGAGTTGGTTAAGATTTGTTTTGTGTCTAGAGAAGAAAGGGTGTTGGCTGCATCCTCTAAGTCTGAAACAACTACAATTCGCCGATAGTCGAAGGCAAAGCGTCCTACAGTTAAGGTATAAGCGACATCAGCCAAGTTCAGTTCGGGATGCTCTTGTAAATGGTTAGCTAAGTTAACTGTTGTTGTTGCTAATGCTGTTGGAGTTTTAGCAGAAAGCAACAATAACTGCTGCTTCTGTCCCCCCCCTTCGGAAGGGGAGGTTAGGGGGGGATTCCATTCTTCTAAGATCGCATGAGCATTAGTGCCACCCAGACCAAACGAACTTACTCCAGCACGACGGGGAGAGCCGTTTCTTTCCCATTTGGCGAGTTTTGTATTAACGTAAAATGGACTGTTCTCAAAATCAATCTCAGGATTGGACGTTTCAAAGTGGAGGCTAGGAGGAATCTGTTTGTGTTTTAATGCCAAAACAGTTTTAATCAACCCAGCGACACCCGCTGCCATAGTCAAATGACCCACATTGGTTTTCACCGAACCAATCGCACAGTAACCTTTTTTCTCCGTCTTGGCTCGAAAGGCTTGAGTGAGGGCTGCAATTTCAATAGGATCACCTAGAGGTGTTCCCGTCCCGTGTGTTTCAATATAAGTAATGGTTTCTGGGTCAATGTCAGCGACTTCCTGAGCTTGATAAATCGCTGCGGCTTGACCATCCACACTAGGAGCGCTGTAGCTAACTTTTAAATGTCCATCGTTATTAACGGCAGACCCTTTAATGACCGCGTGAATACAGTCTCCATCAGCTAATGCCTCTTCTAACATTTTAAGGACAACAATCCCAACACCATCTCCAAAAACCGTCCCTTGGGCTTTAGCATCGAAAGCACGGCAATGTCCATCGGGAGATAACATCAACCCTTCTTGATAAAGATAGCCTGTTTTTTGGGGAATCCACACTGAAACCCCACCAGCCAGGGCAATTTCACATTCGCCGTTTAATAAACTTTGACAGGCTGCATGGATCGCAACTAAGCCAGTAGAACAAGCTGTTTGTATGTTAAGAGCCGGTCCGGTTAAGTTAAGTTTGTAAGCTACCCTCGTGGTCAGGTTATCTGTACTATTACCCAGATATACTTGCATGCCTCTGTCGGAATCTACTAAACGACCCGCAGAAAATCCCTGGTTATGATGAATGTTATTAATTAAGTAAGTTGTTGGAGCCGCTCCCCCATACACGCCAATAGAATAGTCGCTGATTGTTGGATTGTAGCCAGCATTTTCTAAAGCTGACCAAGCAGATTCTAAGAAAATTCTCTGTTGAGGATCGATGGTTTGAGCTTCTCTGGCGCTATAACCAAAGAAAAAAGCATCAAATTCTTCGACATCCGATAAAATCGGAGCGGCTTTGACATAGTTCGGGTCATTTAATTGGCTTGGTTCTACTCCTGATGATAGCAATTCTTCATCGGAAAATACGGAAATAGATTCTACACCATTCCGGAGATTTTGCCAAAACTCATCGATAGTCTTGGCTCCCGGAAAACGCCCAGCCATACCAATAATAGCAATAGCTGATTTGTCAATGGAATCGGATACGTTAAATTCAGTCGTTTCAATCATCTTCAAAATTCAGAACGTTTACTTTCAATGTTGGGTTTTCAGGTGCGATTACTGCTTCCCTAGGTTCAACCTTGGGGAAAGATGACACCAGTTTTTCCTTAATTATGCCTTTTGCGTCTTTGTCGCTGTTGAGCTTTTTCTCCTTGACGATCGCGCCGTTTGGAAGCAAGTTTTTGACTTTTTTTAAACTTGGATTGTCCTCTCGACAATTGACCTTCACCCGACGATTGAGCTAGGGCTTCAGCTAAACTATGAACCGTTGAATATTGTAATAGGTTCACAACTGAGATTTTTTGCCCTAAGACTTCTGACAATGTACGACTGGTTTGAGCCATCAATAGGGAATGTCCACCCAATTCAAAGAAATTATCGTGAATACCCACCTTGTCAATTTGTAGGATTTCTTGCCAAGTTTTCGCAATCATTGTCTCCGTTTCATTTTGAGGTTTGACATAAACAGTTTCGAGTTGCGATCGCCCACTTTCGGGAAGGGGTAAAGCGCGGCGATCGACTTTACCATTAGGAGTCAGAGGTAAACATTCTAAGATGATAAAAGCAGAAGGAACCATATAATCGGGCAGTTTGTCACTCAGATAATTGCGAAGTTGTGGGACTAAATTAACAGCGACTTGTCCAAATAACGGATTATTCGCATACGCACTCCAAGGTTTAATGCTTTGGATTTGAGTAGGTTGTGCTAATGCTTCAGAAGTATGGGTTTGATCTTGGTGCCGGAAAACTACATCGTAGCGATCAAGAAAATCTACTGATCCATTTATTTCAATGATATAAGGTAAACTTTCGCTCAAACTCCACCATTCTTCCGGTTCAATTCCTACTGGTGTTGTTTTTTTCAAGCGATCGCGCAACTCTTTTACTGTCTTTAGCTCGGAATTACTGTAAAGCAATTCGAGCAGCTTTATATCTTCAAATAGACGGACATTGGGGACGTTTTTAACCACTAAACAATCTGGCTGAGTTTGAAGTAGGCGATCGCAGATATCCGATACCTTTAATTGATTTTGTTGCCAGTCTAGTTCCTCTCCATCTGCCCCCGCAACCTCACCGCCCACCTGGAAGATGACATCATAACGGAACTTGTTCATTTCATGGTGAGCATAACCCCGTTTTAGCTGAATCTTGACTTGAGTAATCTGAGGTAAATGCTCTTTTATAGCTGTAAAAAAATCTGGATGAATGACCAATTCTTTATCGAGCTTGATATTTTTTTCTACCTGTTGTTGCAATTGAGCTAAAGGCAGTTCATCTGGGGATTTATAAAACTCAATACTGGTATGNCCTTTGTGTCCTTTGTGCCTTTGTGGTTCATTACATTCTATTTTCCAACCAGCTTGTCCACTCTTTCCCTAACACCCAAATTAATCAGAGACCGCAACAAGAATAACACCCAAAGTCCTGACAAGCCAAAAGCAGCAACTGCCCAACTACTATAAGGACTTAACAGCAACACTGTACCAGAGAGCAAGGTAAATCCCGTGAGGCAGGCATAAATGAGACTTTTAATCCCTAAGTTAATGCGTTGGAGAGCAAGTTCACTTTCTAGGGAACGTACACGTAATTGTAGTTCCCCTTGCTCAATTCGCTCTTCTAAGTGTCGAATCAACTTCTCGGTGGGACTCGGTTGCTGCCATTGATACTTGACAAAATTCCTGACTTGCCTTGCTAATTCTCCTACTACATTACCTCTTGCCAGAGAAACAGTGAGGCTTTTTACAAAAGGCTGGCTAGCGGCTAAAAGGTTGTATTGCGGGTCTAATGTTCTAGCAATGCCATCAAGGGTGGTTAAGGACTTCAAGATAAATGTCATCTGTGCTGGTAAGCGAAAAGGTTGCTGCTTGAACAGTTCATAGATTTCGCTACTCATTTGCTCAAAAGCCCTGACATCGATTGGCTTGTCTCTAAATTGCTCTAAAATAAAGGCAACTAACCGTCTTACTGGCCTCATATCTGCTACGGGTTCAATTAAACCCATATAGATGAGAGTTTTAAGGACTTCATCGGTATCCTTCCTCTGAACAGCAAAAAAGGTTTTGACCATCTGCTCTTTGGCAATTGACTTCACCTCTGCCATTGTGCCGAAATCATAAAAGATCAATTTACCCTCGCGGCTAACTGCCATGTTACCGGGATGGGGGTCAGATTGAAAAAATCCGTCCTGTAATAACTGTTTGAGGTAAGAGCAAATGCCAAGTTGAATAATATTTTTAATATTTAACCCAGCAGCTTCCAAGGTTTGACGATCATCAATTTTGATACCGGGGAGGTATTCTAGGGTTAATACTTTTTTGGTGGTGTATTGCCAATAGACGGCTGGCACGATTACCTGAGAATAGCCACTAAAGTTCTGGCGAAAACGCTCAGCATTTTTGCCCTCGTGAATATAGTCAATTTCTTGATAGAGTAGCTCAAAGAACTGTTGGTAAATTGCTTCTAAGTCGTATTTTTTGATGCCGGGAAGCAATCTTTTAGCCCAACGCATTAGTCGGTGCAACACTTCAAAATCTAAGTTGAACAACCCTTCCAATCCTGGGCGCTGTATTTTAACGACCACCTCTTCCCCCGTATGCAGTCGAGCCTTGTGTACTTGCCCTAAACTGGCACATGCTAGGGGAGAATGATCGAAATCTCGATACCAACTATAAATAGAGCCGCCGATTTCTGCTTCAATCAGAGCGATCGCTTCTTGAGCTTCACATGCTGGAACCCGATCTTGCAATTGTCCCAACGCTTGTATATATTCCAAAGGCAGCAAGTCAGCACGGGTAGATAGTGCCTGTCCCAACTTGATAAAAGTTGGACCATTATCTAGCAAGCTGTTCACCAACCACTGTGCTCGACGATTTCTCTGCTTGGGGGAATTGTTCCCAGTTAATTTGTCCCACCACAAATCAAACGCCAATTTAGTTGCCGAACCGAAAATGTCCATTTGGCGTGCTAGAGGCGAATATTTAGCTCTTTGCCAACGTAAGGGTTTAGGTGCAGCGGTTGTGAGCATAGTTGGTCGTTAAGTTATCAGTCATCCTGATACTCCTGACAGCAAACAGTCACATCTTATCACTCTGTGTCGCGCTAGTAGTTATAACATAAATATAGCTCAGACGGCAGATTCAATCTGCCACCATTTTAACATTCACAGTTCAGCTTCTCGCGCTTTTCGTCTATTCATATGTCAGAGAATTCCTTTATTCCACCCAAACAGATGGAAGTTAGCTCTAAAACTGCCCGTGAGCTCTTCCAAGAAGTCATGGATAATCCAACTCGCAAAGAATTTGGGTTCGGCGACAAAGCCGCAATTGTCAATGTTGACCTACAACAAGCCTATACGTCTGGGGAATTTAGGACTTCCTACCAAACCCATCCAAAGCAGTTAGATTATATCAATCAAGTTTCTGGTCGTGCACGAGACCTTGGCTTTCCGGTAATCTGGACTCATGTCGCTTATATGGACAGCGCCGATGATGCCGGAGTCTGGGGAATAAGGACGAACACCCCAGATTCACTCCAAAATATAAAATTTGCTAGCCAAAGGGCTGAATTCGACCACAGACTCGAAATTCGCCAAGACATAGATGCCATCATACTGAAAAAGATGCCGAGTGCATTTTTTGAAACGAATCTTCAGTCATTACTAACATGGCATAAGGTCGATACTGTCATTATCACCGGAGGCAGTACTTCAGGATGTATCAGAGCCACCGCCGTCGATTCGTTATCCCGTGGCTACCGCACCATCGTCCCCATCGAATGCGTGGCAGACAAGCATGAGTCATTCCATTTTGCCAATCTAACCGATCTAGCCCTTAAGTATGCTGACATCAAACCCGTAGATGCTGTTCTTCAGTGGTTAGCAAACCAACCAATAGATCGAAACAAGAGTTGAACAAAGACCAAATTATCGGCAATGAACTACTGGACTGACACACCTAAAATGGTGGAATACGAAGTAATGAGTAATGAGTAATGAGTAATGAGTAATGAGTAATGAGTAATGAGTAGATATAGATTTTTTCCCTATCTCCGCAGCTCCCTCAGCTCCCTCAGCTTTCTAACTCACCACTTTAGCTGTGTCACGCTACTAATATCCTAGGGAAGAGCTTCCAAAATGAAACAAGACCTATATCTTTATAAAGAGTGGCCTTATATTAACAGACCAAAAATAGAATGGCCTAATCAAGCACGAGTTGCATTTTGGGTCGCACCAAATATTGAATTCTATGAAATAAACCCACCACCCAATCCCTTTAGAAAGCCATGGCCGCAACCCTATCCCCCAGTAGCTGGATACTCTATTCGGGATTATGGAAATCGTGTGGGACATGTACGACAAATGAAGCTGCTTGATAAGTATGGACTACGGGGCTCTATCTCCCTTTCAACAGCTTTATGTTATCACCATCCCGAAATCATTGAGCTATGCCGTGATCGGGAGTGGGAATTCTTCTCCCATGGGATTTACAACACCCGCTATACCTATGGTCTTTCAGAAGAACAAGAGCGATCTATGATCCGCGAATCCATGGAAATCATTAAAGAGTTTACCGGGCAAACATGTGCTGGCTATTTAGCTCCGGCCCTCTCTCACTCGGAAAAAACAATCGACATTTTTGCCGAGGAGGGAGGAATCTATACCTGTGACCTTTTTCACGATGACCAACCAACTCCAGTAACAGTATCGTCTGGGAAGAAATTTGTTTCTATTCCCTATTCTTTAGCAATGAATGATACGATCGCCTTTGCGGTACAAAAGGTCGAACCTAGGCGTTATACCAAAATGCTCAAAGACAATTTCGATCAGCTCTACAAGGAAGGAGCACAATCGGGGACCGTTATGTGCATTCCTACCCACAACTACCAGATTTCCTGTCCACACCGAGTCAAAGCGTTTGAGGAGGCACTCGAATACATCACAGGTCATTCTGACGTTTGGCTAACAACCGGGCGAGAAATTGCTCAGTACTACCTTGAGCACTACTACGATTGTTGTTCAGATGATATCGAAAAAAAGATAGAAAATCATGACTGAATTGCCTTCAGAGTATTTGAAATACCCACGACGCAAGTATGGTATGGACCATGAATTCTACGATTGGTCGATGATGCAATACCGTCCCAAGTTCCAATGGCAACATGGCAAACAAGTTACTGTATTTATTAACCTAAATCTGGAGTTTTTTCCTCTCGATCAGAAGAAGCACCCTTTTCAAGTACCCGGTGGCATGAAGATGCCCTACCCCGACCTTCGTCACTTCACCCTAAGGGATTATGGAAACAGGGTGGGAATTTACCGGTTGCTTGAAATAACCGATCGACTCGACATTAAACCTTCCTTCTCGATCAACGGACAAATGGTTGAGCGACACCCCCTACTCATAAAGGAAATAAAAAAAAGGGACCCTGAGATCATCGCTCATGGCTGGAGTATGAATTGCCCTCACTACGGTGGAATGGAGCGAGAGTTAGAATTAGAGTATATCCGGGCAACAAAAGCAGGATTGGAAACTAGCTTTGAAAAAGAAGTCACAGGTTGGCTTTCCCCTGGTAAGAGCCAAAGTGAGAATACTCCGGAATTACTGGTAGAGTCCGGATTCTCATTTATGATGGACTGGGTTAATGATGAACTACCTTACCCATTCAATACGAACAAAGGTGGTATCGTTTCCTTTCCACTTTCAACGGAAATCGAAGATCGATTCGTACTCTTGAATAATCTCCATTCAGAATCCGAGTGGGTCGAGCAGGTTATAGACTCCTACAAATTTCTTTATGAGGAAGCACAACAGGAAGAATGCGGTCGCCTCTTAACGCTCAATATTCATCCTTGGATACTCGGGCAAGCTCATCGCGCCAAGTATTTTGAGCAAACTTTGTCTTACCTGAAAGGCCAAGAGGGAGTCTGCTTTGCCTCGGCACAGAGCATTATCAACATGATTGGCCTGGGCTTTGAGTGAAAGTAACAGACAATGAGTATGTGCAAAAATGAACCAAAACGAATCTATACTGCCCTTAAAAATCGCCGTCCTAACAGTTTCTGACACAAGAACCGAAGCTGACGATAAGTCGGGTAAAATATTAGTGGATAATTTAACTGCAACAAGTCATTTATTAGCAGAAAAAACCATTGTCCCCGATAACATTTACCAAATTCGTGCTGTAGTATCTAGATGGGTTGCCGATGAATCTGTCCAAGTAATTTTGACTACTGGTGGTACCGGAGTTACAGGAAGAGATGGTACACCAGAAGCCATTAAACCACTGTTAGACAAAGAAATTGAAGGGTTTGGTGAGATATTTCGGATGATTTCTTATCAAGAAATTAAAACCTCTACCATTCAGTCTCGAACTTTGGCTGGGGTAGCTAACGGTACTTATATCTTTTGTTTGCCTGGTTCTAGTGGTGCTTGTCAAACAGGATGGAGTATTATCAAAGAGCAACTTGATTCTCGTAATCGTCCTTGTAATTTGGCTCAATTAATTCCCAGATTGACTGAAACTTAGAGATAATAAAATCGCAAGTGTCTAATAGCCGGTAAAATGTTGCTCTAGACAGTGCATTTGCCGTATCTGAAACAATTGCGAAATAAGGCTTGATACAACAATTTGCTGATCAAGCACTTTCTAAACTATCCAGGGGGTATAATCGTGACCTTGATGATGTTCGAGCGATGTATACTCAGGGGCTATTTTCAGTAGAAGGTTTACGTGATTGCTTTGAAGCGATCGCACCTGAACTAATCCGTTTCCCCTCTCTTAATCCTGAGATTCTAAAAAGTAGAGTTAATGCATTTATTGAGCAGGTATCATGAGCAAAGATAAGATAGATTTACAAGAGTTACCAGGAGCCGAACTCATCTTGCCTGGACTTGAAGATTTNGACCTGCATCTAAAGCCACCTTTAAGGCATCATCCAACCCAATCCGCTCACCATCAATAATATGTTGCTTCAAGCGTTGGTCGATGGGCAAATCTGCTAAGGAAGGACCCGATCTCGCATCCTTGGCACTCACCCCCGCAAAAATTTCCGTCAGCTTCGTCAACGGATCGTAGGTGCAAATATCCCCTTCAAATCCGCGATGGTCATAAATCAAATCGCGACAGATCTGTTGATGTTCTTCGGTAATCTTCGATAAGGGCAAAATCTTGGCCGCCGAGACAATCGACCCATCCATCCCAGCTTTCATCGCTTCATTGAGGAAGACGGAATTTAAGGTGATGCGAGTGGCGGGACTCAAGCCAAAAGAAATATTAGAGACCCCCAGCATAAAATGGACACCGGGCAGATTTTCCCGAATTAGTCGAATTGATTCGATCGTTGCTTTGGCATTTTCCCGATCCTCCTCAATCCCCGTTGAAATCGGTAGGGCTAAGGTATCATAGAAAATTTCATGGGGTGGAATCCCAAACTCCAGCGCATCCCGATAAGCCCGTTGGGCAATCTCGAATTTTTTCTTGGCGGTGCGAGCCATTCCCTCTTCATCGATACAGCCAATGACCACCCCTGCACCATATTCTTTGGCCAATTGCAGGACTTTAAAAAATCGCTCTTCCCCATCTTCATAGTTGGTGGAATTAAGCAAACATTTGCCCCCAGCCACCTTAAGACCCGCTTCCATTTTGGTCCATTCGGTGGAGTCAAGCATCAGGGGAAGGGTGGTATTAGTCACCAGTCGGGATACCAGTTCACGCATATCCCGTTCGCCATCACGCCCGACGTAATCTACGTTGACGTCCAGCATATGGGCCCCTTCTTTGACCTGGGATTTCGCGATCGCTAATAACCCATCCCAATCATCTTCATTCAACAGCGTGCGGACTTTCTTAGAACCACTGGCATTTAATCTCTCGCCAACGATTAGAAAAGAATTATCCTGCTCATAGGTTTGGGCCGAATAAATAGAAGCTGCTGCGGGGGTATAGGAGAGTGACTCTCGAATCTCCCCTACGGCATTTTTTCGCACCGAACGCTCTTTTAGTGAGGTGTGTTCCACAGCCTCCGCTAAAGCTTGAATATGGGCTGGGCGGGTACCGCAGCAACCCCCGACAATCTGAACCCCATGTTCCGCAATGAACCCTGTCATGGCAGTTGTATATTCTTCGGGGGTCATTTTATAAACCGCCTGACCGCCAATATTTTCTGGTAGTCCCGCATTGGGAATACAGGAAATGGGGAACGGCGAATTTTCTGAGAGATACTTAATATGAGAAGTCATCAAATTGGGACCTGTGGCACAATTTAGCCCCAAAATATCAATGGGGAAGGGTTCGAGGATTGCCAGTACCCCAGAGATATCTGTCCCCACCAACATAGTTCCCTGGATTTCCATAGTCACGGACACCATTAAGGGGAGTCGCGAACCTTTTTTGGCAAACACCGCCTCAAACGCACTCAATGCTGCCTTAATTTGCAGAACATCTTGACAGGTTTCCACGATGAAAAGATCGGCTCCCCCGTCATAGAGACCTTCTGCTTGCACCATAAAGCTCGATCGCAATTCATCATAGGTAATATGACCGAGGGTGGGTAGCTTGGTTCCCGGACCGATGGAACCGGCGACAAATCTTGGTTTCTCCGGAGTGGTAAACTCATCGGCACAACGGCGAGCCAACTCTGCCGCCTTTCTACTTATCTCGTAGGCGCGATCGGCTAGATCATACTCTGCGAGGACTAAGGGGCTTGAGCCAAAGCTATCGCTCTCGACCACATCCGCCCCCGCTGCCAGAAAATCACGATGGACTTTCGCCACTGCTTCTGGCTTAGTGATAACTAAATATTCATTACAACCTTCATATTTCGCTCCACCAAAGTCCTCGGCACTCAAGTTTTGGGATTGAATGTTAGTTCCCATTGCACCGTCAAAGATTACCACTGGACGATCTGGATTTTGGAGCCGTTGGAGAAAGGAAGTCTTTAACTGAGGTTTGGGAGTTTCAGTACTTAGCATAAGCGTAATGAATGGTTATAGTTGGCCTTGGACTTCTCCTGCAACCTTTTTAACCCCGAAGCTATTCAGCTTGGAAGGCTAAGGAGGATAGCTATAAAAACGATAATCATTATCATACTTAAGATAACATAAGTTCTCAAGTGCCATGGCATTTTCTGTTGATGCCCACAGTTTGAACATATTTGAGAACTTGGATAAAATCTATCTGCTATGACTAATTCACTGCCGTACCATTCACATTTATATGTAAAAAGTAGAAAATTATGTCCCTTAAAGCTTAATTAAAAAATACCCAAAATCAACCAAGACGAATCGATACTGCCCTTAAAAATCTCCGTCTTAACAGTTTCTGACACAAGAACCGAAGCTGACGACATAGCATCATTCATAGATATATTAGACTGACTTAGATAGTAGAAAGCATAAATATTCAATAGTTAAAAGAAAGGAATGAAAAAAATAGTAATAGCGGGGAAAATAATTTTGCTGCTAGCGATCAATTACTTGGCGACATTTATTCTTGCATTGGGTTTCGTGATGGGACTTGCGCACAGAGATATTTTTTTAGGAGCGGCAATAGGTTCTATATCTCTTCCTGCCCTTCTTCTACAACCATGGTCTTTTTTTATTGTTCCTGCGGCCTCTGGTGTATTATGGGGGCCTCTGGTGACGACGGGAATCACGATTCTGCTCTACAACTTGGTTGGCAGATCGAAATTCCGGACACCAATCGACTTACTCTGCTCAACTACCCGTAGCCGAATTGGTAAGATCTGCTGGATATCTTTTGTGGTGGTGGCTTTGTCTCTTGGAGTTTCTAGGTTAGTGGATTTTCCACCCATAAGGAGCGGGATTCCAGAATCATATATTGTGGAGGAAGCAGTTGAAAAAATCTCACCGATTGAAGATTCCAAATACTACTGTAAGGGAGCTTTTATAGACTCGGAATGGCTCTGGAAAGCAAAATTGGATGAAGAACAACTTTCTTCATTGATGTCAGACTTAGGTCTAAAGCCAAAAACCGGATTAACCGAGGAAAGTAATTTTTTTCAACAAGCCCCGTATTGGTGGAATCCCAAAAGTGATGAAGGATCTATGGTCTATTCGACTCCTGAGTTTCCTGATAAAAATCGCGGCAATGATGGTTTCCATGCATTGGCATCATGGAGTCCCAATGACGAAGTCATGTTTATGTGGATAAAAGATAATTTTTAACTTCCAACAAATCGCGGGTCGTAACGGTGACAGGCAGCTCGACGTTGAGCCGACAAATCTCACGTAGCAAATACGGCATAGATTTACAACCCTTAAGATCCACAAAAAACAAAAAAAACCAAGGGAGATGAACCTCTGGAACACAAAAAAGAGATATAATTAGCTCAATTACTAATAAACTTAGGCTAAATATATTAGCTTTAATTTTCCCAGTAAACGAGTCTCATTAATCAATTTTATGCCTAACTTAAACAGCGATCGCGTGACAACAATTGTCAATATTTGTTTTGATATAAGTGTTGTATAATTAGAAAGTTATTTCCCTTAAAGATTAATTTAAAAAATACCAAAAATGAACCATACAGAATCTATACTGCCCTTAAAAATCTCCGTTCTAACAGTTTCTGACACAAGAACCGAAGCTGACGATAAGTCGGGTAAAATATTAGTGAATAATTTAACTACAACAGGCCATTTATTAGCAGAAAAAACTATTGTCCCCGATAACATTTACCAAATTCGTGCTGTAGTATCTAGATGGGTTGCAGATGAGTCTGTCCAAGTAATTTTGACTACTGGTGGTACGGGAGTTACAGGGAGAGATGGTACACCAGAAGCCATTAAACCACTCTTAGACAAAGAAATTGAAGGGTTTGGTGAGATATTTCGGATGATCTCCTATCAAGAAATTAAAACCTCTACCATTCAGTCTCGAACTTTGGCTGGGGTAGCTAACGGTACTTATATCTTTTGTTTGCCTGGTTCTAGTGGTGCTTGTCAAACAGGATGAGGTATTATCAAAGAGCAACTAGATTCTCGTAATCGTCCTTGTAATTTGGCTCAATTAATTCCCAGATTGACTGAAACTTAGAGATAATAAAATCGCAAGTGTCTAATAGCCGGTAAGATGTTGCTCTAGACAGTGCATTTGCCGTATCTGAAACAATTGCGAAATAAGGCTTGATACAACAATTTGCTGATGTTGGAGGAGGTATTGAGTTTTCTAATCTTTACAAAGAGAGTAAATTCTTCGAGGTTAAATTTATTGATGTTTAAAAATCTTTGTTATAATGTTAGGTTGTGTCAGTATCTTTTAGATATACTAACTTCTCAATTATTCAAAAGCAAGGATATCTTGTAACATGGGATGATGTAGCGTACCTATCCGAATCTTAGGTTCTA
>JAAHGR010000269.1 GCA_010672425.1 Symploca sp. SIO2E6 | reverse complement strand
CCAGAGCCAGACAACTGTTGGCAGAAGTAGAACAGCAATCTTTGCCCTTTCCCAAGGCAACTATCATAGAATTGCTAGAGACTACAATGGTATATAAATTTCCCTTATTGAGCCGTCAGGAGATTGCTGAAATGTTAGGATTAGCGGAAAGCATCAAGGAGACAAGAGTTTATCAAGAAGGTCTAGAAATAGGCTTAGAACAAGGCTTAGAACAAGGCCATGATCAAGGGAGAGAGGAAGAAGGACAAACATTAGTGTTGAAACTGCTGAGCCGAAAAGTGGGTAAGCTTCCTCCAAAATTGGAGTCGCCAATCAAGGCATTACCCTTGGAGAAATTAGAAGAATTAGCTGAGGCGCTGCTAGATTTCTCAACTCTGGATGATGTGAGTGCTTGGTTACAGAACAATAACCTGTGACAATAGTAGGATCTCGCCTACGGTAATGAGGTTAAGCAAACCGCCTTCCGATAGCTAGAACCACACCACCCTTCCCACTCGCTGGGAAAACTACTTGAATAGAAACAATCAGAGAATACGTGGCACTGGCATCTTGCCAGTGCATTTGTTTTTATTGATTGTAATTGAGCTTATTTTTGGCTAAAATTAATAACAATAGTCAACGTGTGCGCCTATAGCGTTTCCAAACGAGTCATAAACCTGGATTGTAATTTTTTTTAAGAAAAAAAACTTCTGTCTTCTTCCCTCCAGGCTCCTTTTTTACACCATTCAACATTCACATCCCATTCTCCAAACGCTATATATCGTAATAAGCACCTCACACAAAATTAATTTTTCAATTCTCAATTCGACCTTCTCCATTCTTTACGTGCATATGCTTTGCTCCCCAATCTCTCATGGAAATCATAATTGGCTCCAGAGTACGACCATAATCTGTCAGGAAATATTCTACACGCGGCGGTACTTCAGCATAGACTTTCCGCACGATAATCCGATCTTTTTCCAATTCCCGTAGTTGATTAGTCAGCATACGTTGTGTAATACCTGCGATTTTTTTCTTCAATTCCCCGAAGCGCAAGACATCATTCTGCAAGAGATTGAAAATAATTACCGGTTTCCACCGTCCACCGATCACAGATAACGTGGCTTCGACAGAGCAACCATAGGGGCGATCGAAATTGTTTTTGTGCGCCATAATCCTCTCCAGCATTGAATAGTTACTTTTAAGTAACTACCTAACAAAATTGTGCGTACTTGTTATTACAGACATTTTTAGCATATTTTTGATCATAGAACTCATGAACAATGAGGGAATACTAAATGAAAGCAATTGGATACAATCAGGCTGGACAAATCACAGCGCTAGAGGCACTGATCGAATTTGAAGCGGAGACACCAGAATTGCGATCGCATGACCTTTTGGTGGAGATTCGGGGAATTTCGGTTAATCCTGTGGATGTGAAAGTACGCAGCAAGGTGACGCCAGATAACGGTACTAAGGTGATTGGCTATGACGCCGCAGGCGTTGTCCAGCAAGTCGGTAGCGATGTCAGCAAATTCCAAGTTGGTGATGAAGTCTTTTACGCTGGTGATATCACCAGGCCCGGCACCAACTCCCAGTTACATGCTGTTGATGAGCGGATTGTCGGTAAAAAACCAAAATCCCTCAGCTTTGCCGAAGCAGCAGGTTTTCCGTTAACCTCCATTACCGCTTGGGAACTCCTGTTCGATTCCCTTAGAATCAAAGAGGGGGAAGGCAAAGGGGACAGCCTGCTCATTATCGGTGGTGCAGGAGGTGTCGGGTCAATCCTCATTCAGCTTGCCAAGAAACTCACCGAACTAACTGTGATTGCCACTGCCTCTCGTCCGGAAACCGTAGAGTGGGTGCAGAAAATGGGTGCTGATCATGTGATCAATCACCGCAAGTCCCTTGTAGCTCAAATTAAGGATCTAGAGCTTGAGCCTCGCTACGTAGCCTCCCTTAACGCTACAGCTCAGCATTTTCCAGCCATCATCGAGCTTATCAAACCTCGCGGTCATGTAGCGCTGATCGATGATCCTGGGACTCTCGACATCATGTCAGGCAAACCCAAAGCCTTGAGCTTCAGTTGGGAATTCATGTTTGCCCGCTCGATGCATCAAACCGACGACATGGAAAAACAGCATCAATTGCTCAATCGGGTGTCGGAGTTAATCGACGATGGCACGCTGATTTCTACTGTGACTAACAATCTCGGGAAAGTTAGTGCTGAAACCCTCAAAGCTGCCCATGTACAGCAAGAAAGTGGTCGTGTTATTGGCAAGAATGTGCTTGGGGGTTTTTAAGAAATAAGGCAGAGGGCTCCAGGGCTCCAAGGCAGAAAGGAAGAGGATTTGGCTTGTTTGTGACCTTCATAGCGGGTGGCGCACCGCCCCAGGGGCGTTTTTAAGCTTGTACGCATCTAATACCAAATCTGGGTTAGTTACCCGGCGTTTTGAACAAACCGCGAAAACCTGTAGAGACGTTGCATGCAACGTCTCTACAGGGTGGGACTTAGATGTTCAATTTAGGAAGATCTGCCCAGCCGATTATGGAACCCCTTTATATTGATTTGGTCGAAGCGCCTCATGCTCCTCCCCAACCTATCCACTTGGGATTTCGGCTGGGAGTCAACCATCTTCGAGATTATTTGAAATCACGGGAAGAGATCGGTGTAAATCATGTTGCGCTGAACCTGCGCTTTAATCGGGCCGATATTGAGACAACACTGAAACGTTTAGCCGATGAGATCCTGCCAGACTTCAATAGATAAAGGAGACAAAGCCATGCGAAAAACGATGTTAATTACTGGCTCTACCGATGGTATTGGACTGGAAACAGCAAAGATGCTCACTTCATTGGGACACCATGTTTTATTGCATGGTCGTAATCCAGAAAAGCTCGAAAAAGTGCAAAAAACCCTTCTTGAACTCAAGGGTGGCGGACGTATTGAAATCTACGTGGCAGATCTGTCGCTTATGACCGATGTCGAGGCGCTGGCAAAGGCAGTATTTGAAAACCACGCAAAACTTGATGTTCTGATCAATAATGCAGGTGTCTATAACGCGCTCGATCCTATCACACAGGATGGGCTTGATATACGCTTTGCTGTCAATGCGATCGCTCCCTATCTGCTGACACAACGCCTGTTACCATTACTCGATACATCTGGACGGGTGGTTAACCTGTCCTCCGCTGCTCAATCGACTGTCAATCCAAAGGCACTGACTGGACAAATCAGGCTATCCGACGGTGCGGCTTATGCCCAAAGCAAGCTGGCGCTGACAATGTGGTCCCGCAGTCTGGCGCTTTCCCTTAAAGATCAGGGCCCAGCCATCATCGCAGTTAATCCCGGATCATTGCTTGCTAGCAAAATGGTGAAACAGGCTTTTGGGATGGCTGGCAGAGATATCCATATAGGTGTAGAAATACTTAGTCGTGCAGCTCTGGCAGATGAATTTGCTGCTGCTTCCGGCCAATATTTCGACAACGATTCAGGTCAGTTTGCCTCTCCCCATCCCGATGCGCTTGATCTACAGAAATCTCAAGAGATTGTAGGTGTTATTGAGACGGTTTTAGCTGAAACGCTGGTAGTGCCAAATAAATAGAATTGAGAATTGAAAATTGAAAATTGAAAATTAATACTGTGGAACAGGTTTCGGTGCCTGTGTCTGAAGAGAGTGCCTGAAACAGGCACTGTACTGGCAAGATGCCAGTTCCACAGGATTTTTTGATACCTTTATTTACCTCTCCTTAAAGTTTGCCAAACTAAAGCCAAACCAAAAATAATTAGAGGGATGACTGTTCTATGCTCAGGCATTGTTGGTATTTCTCGCTTTCCCATATTTTGAGCAAACTCCACGATAGAATAATTATCGCCATAGCGCTCACGCTGGTTGTCACTCCCCGACTCTAAGATATTCACAGAGTTTGAGCTGTTAGATTGCTCCGAGTTACTTGAAGAATTAGGATTGTTAGGTTGCAAGTTCTCGAAGAAGCTGGGGTTGTCTGATTGGCTCGAGCTATTGAGTACATGGTCATCGTTCAGTTGCAAGTTATTGAAGGAACTGGTGTTGTCTAATTGGTTCGAGCTATTGGGTACATGGTCATTGTTCAGTTGAAAGGTATTGAAGGAACTGGTGTTGTCTAATTGGTTTGAGTTATTGGGTTCATGGCCATCTTTCAGTTGGAAGGTATTGAATAAACTGGGGTCTAATTGGCTCGATCTACTGAGTACGTGGTCATCATTCAGTTGGAAGGTATTTAAGAAACTGTGGTTGTCTAATTGATTTGAGCTATTGAGTACATGGCTATCATTCAGTTGGAAGGTATTTAAGAAACTGTGGTTGTCTAATTGATTCGAGCTATTGAGTACATGGCTATCGTTCAGTTGAAAGGTATTGAAGAAACTGGAGTTATCTAATTGGTTTGAGCTATTAAGTAAATTAGAATTGCTCTGTAGAGCATTATTCCAGGAATTATAGTTGTTGTTATTACCAAAAATGTTGCCATCGCCTGTTACCGTAACAGATCTATTATCATTATACGAATCCTCAATATTAATATTAGGATAACTTGGCTCATCCTTAGATGAACTAAATAATTCCTGTAAATTTAAAGCATCATAAGCAATATTGGCAATCACACTTAATAATATGGCAACTATTGAGGTTGTCACTGCCTTATATGTTTTCTTGTGCTTAGCCATATTCATTCTTGGTAATTTGGTAGATGTGTGCAACAATTTATGACAAAAAAAACAACCCAAAATATATCCATTACACCAACAGGTTGTAACGAATTTAACAAAATAGCTAAATCTTATGGATAATCTAGTGTTTCTGAATTTTTTGAAAGTTAAACCGTATCTTGGCTTTCAAAACGAGAATCAGACAAACAGATTTAATTACTGGCACATTATTAAATCCAAGACTTGAAATGCACATTTCGGAAATTTGCTCAAAAAAAATTGCTCTCCAAAATATACGAACCAAAACTGTATCAAATGTTACCAAAAAAGAATCTCATTTGGCGACAATCTTCATCCCATATCCTGGAATGAAGAATTGATACCAAATCCGGGTTAACCACCCCCGTTTTGATAAAACCGCGAAACCCGCTCTGAGACGTTGCATGCAACGTCTCAGAGCGGGTGGGATATAACGGGGGTATCTGTGCCGGATTTGGTATGATGTGTGGAACAAGCTAGAAGCCTGTGTTACAATCTGTACTGGCAAGATGCCACAGTAGCCATTTTTTTTATTCCAAATTCTAAATTCTAAATTCTAAATTCTAAATTCTAAATTCTAAATTCGACCTTCTCTTCAATCCTCTGACTGAGCAATCAACAGAGGTTCCTGATATAGGGGCACACTGAAGGTAACTGTTGAACCGAGTCCTTCCCCCATACTGTAAAAATTAACAGTACCACCCATAGTTTCGATTAGCTTTTGGGAAATGGTCAGTCCTAAACCAGTGCCACCATATTTACGAGTGCTGGAACCGTCAACCTGGGTAAAGGATTGAAATAACTTCTCTTGTTGGTCGAGGGAAACCCCAATACCCGTATCTGCTACCCTGACTTTGACCATACCAGGAAAGTCTTGGTCTTGAAACTTGATTTTCGTTTTCTGTACCTCGGCACTAATCGTCACTCCACCTTCGTGAGTAAATTTGATGGCGTTGCCTACTAAATTTAACAGTACCTGCAACAACCGTTGGTAGTTGCCGAAGACGATGACATCATCACGAGTAGATGGTAGTTCAAAATTGAGACTCAGATTTTTTTGTTGTGCCTGATTCCGGGTAAATCTATCGACATCCTCCATCAACCCCTCAAGCTTGACTTGATCTAACTCCAACTCCATTTTGCCAGCTTCAATTTTGGCAATATCCAAAATGTCGTTGATAATTTCTAGCAGATGGAGGGCTGATGTATGGGCAACATCGATGAATTCAGTCTGTTCCTCTGGATCATCAACCACTTCATCGAGGATCAGCTTGAGACTACCAATAATACCATTGAGGGGAGTGCGTAGCTCATGGGTTGTGCTAGCGAGAAACTCACTTTTATAGCGGGAGGCTGCTTCTGCCTGCTCACGAGCCACTTCCAACTCTTTATACAAAGTAGCATGAGCGATCGCTGTGCCAACCTGTTGAGCCAACTCTCGCACTAACTCGATTTCTGCCTCAGTCCATTGACGGTGGCGGTCGCACTGTTGTAAGCTAATAATCCCATTTGGTTCATCTTGATAACCGGTTGACACTACCAGTGCTGACTGTTGCTGGAATTTATTACTGGTCGCTTGCTCGACAACTACTGGCTCACTACTCAATAGAGCTTGCTTTAAGTCTGGTTCTGCTTCGAGCTCCAGCTGTCTCCCTAAAATTGATTGAAAATGCTCCTGGCAATACTCTGCTTCTACCTTGACTTTGGATTGTTCTGGTTTGTAGGAACAGATAATACAGCGACTAACCTGGAGTGCTTTTCCCAGTCTAGTGACAGTTTCCAGCCAAATGGTATCAAGATCCAGAGTACGACGAATCTTTCTGGCAATCTTAGTGAGTAGTTTTTGATTAGGATCTAGACTTATGGGTACAAGGGAATCGATTGCCGACTGTACTGATTCTTGAGGCAACAGGTGACCCATAACTAATACAGTCTTTGCTTTGTCACCCGTTTGCAAAATCGGGCTGATTACCAACTCAAAAGGGAAAGACTGCCCTTGGTAACTAAAAGCATGAATACATCTGTAAGGAGTCTTGAGCTCTAACACTTGCTGGATTTGCTCCCGATAAGTCTCCAAGGCAATAGGACAGAAGCTCTCCTGGAGGGGAAGTCTAACCACTTGTTCAGGTATCAGACCATAATCTGGAGCATCTTGCCAGTAAAAACAGAGGTATTGACCAGATATATCCTGAGTAAACGCAAGCTCAGCTCCTAACTCCTGCAAAAAGCTAGACTTGCCTGGTGCAAACGTAGGAGAGTCCATAGGGTGATATTCAGCTCCGAGAGAATTAGTAGTAGCAGTCATCACAAGGGAATGCATCTCATGTTCGTAGAAGTACACTTTGCTACCACAAATTGTGGTAGCTTTCCGGATTTTTCTCCAGATTTTTTTTAAATTGAGATGCTCCCATAATACAAAAACCTGGAAACTGCAAGCGATCACAGGATTGGCTGGCTGGGTTTAAGGTAAATGCAACCAATCAATTGTTCTACGCCTGAAGGAAAGTTGACTAATTTCAGCAGTTATGCTTGATGATCTCAATCGTTCCACTCTCCTCGCGGCGGAACAGGGGGATTTCGATCAAAGGTACGAGTTAGGTCGTCATCTCGGTCTCGCTCACCTCTGAGCCACTGACGAATTGCTGTTTCGATAACCTTACTTGGATCATTAGTTAGGTGCTTGATTTGCTCTAACAAGTCTGCATCCAAATGGATAGAAATCTCTTCCTTATCCGCTATTCGCTTGAGGGAAGAGTTGGCTAATTTACGGGCATCAGCGGAGTCAGAGAGCAAACCCTCTTGAGTATAAGCACGATCATTCATAAAAGTTCTTGGTTTCCCTAATCTATAATTTTACGATAACTAGGAATGGGCTAGTCAATGTTTAATCTATAAGTTACACCTTTGGGTTAGGCTACTACCGTTAATAACACTTACACCTTTAAAGCAGAAACATTAAAATACATTAAGTACTACTGCATCTGCACGTCTGCCAGTTCTTTCTTGTTACCCTCAATCACTATGACTGATGTTTCCGTATCCAGAATTCGTAATTTTTCAATTATTGCCCACATTGACCACGGCAAGTCTACCTTAGCAGATCGCCTACTACAGGCTACTGGTACAGTCAATGACCGCCAGATGAAGGAACAGTTTCTCGACAACATGGATTTGGAACGGGAGCGGGGCATTACCATTAAGCTGCAAGCAGCACGGATGAACTACACCCTCAGTGAGGGTGAGCAATATGTCCTCAATTTAATTGACACTCCTGGTCATGTGGATTTCTCCTATGAGGTATCGCGATCACTCGTCGCCTGCGAAGGGGCATTATTAATTGTAGATGCGTCTCAGGGAGTTGAAGCTCAAACTCTAGCGAATGTTTACTTAGCCCTAGAGCATGACCTGGAAATTATACCAGTTTTGAATAAAATAGACTTGCCCGGAGCTGACCCTGAGCGAGTGATCACCGAAATTGAGGAAGTCATTGGTCTCGATTGTAGCGGAGCAATTAGGGCATCGGCAAAGGAAGGTATCGGCATTGAGGAAATTCTTGAATCGATTGTGCATCTGGTGCCACCACCTCAGGATACGGTAGAACAACCACTACGGGCGTTGATTTTTGACAGCTACTACGATCCTTACCGGGGTGTAATTGTTTATTTTCGGGTAGTAGATGGTACCCTCAAACAAGGCGATCGCATTCGTTTGATGGCCTCAGGTAAGGAGTACGACATTGATGAGCTGGGTGTGCTCTCCCCTACCCAAGTACGAGTGGAGGAACTGCACGCTGGTGAAGTAGGCTACTTGGCTGCAGCGATTAAAGCCGTAGAAGATGCTCGGGTTGGTGACACGATTACCCTGTCAGCTTCCCCAGCACCGAAACCATTACCCGGTTACACAGAAGCTAAACCAATGGTGTTTTGCGGCTTATTCCCCACCGACTCTGACCAGTATAAAGATTTACGAGATGCTCTCGATAAGCTGAAACTAAACGATGCAGCTCTCAACTATGAACCAGAGACTTCCACCGCGATGGGATTTGGTTTCCGTTGTGGTTTTTTGGGCTTACTGCACATGGAAATAGTCCAAGAGAGGCTGGAGCGAGAATATGATCTGGATTTAATCACCACAGCGCCATCTGTGGTTTATCAAGTAACCATCAATAGTGGCGAAGTTTTTGAAATCGATAATCCTAGCACTTTACCACCACCCCAAGAAAGAGAAAAAATTGCCGAACCTTATGTCCAAATAGAGATGATCACTCCAGAAGACTATGTTGGCACAATTATGGAACTATGCCAAAGTCGGCGGGGAGAATTTAAGGACATGAAGTACCTCACCCAAGGACGGACAACTGTCGTCTATGAATTGCCCCTAGCGGAAGTAGTAACCGACTTTTTTGATCAGCTCAAGTCGCGATCGCGAGGTTATGCGAGCATGGAGTACAGCTTGATCGGCTATCGAGAAAACGCCCTCGTCAGACTAGATGTTCTGATCAATGGCGATGCTGTTGACTCTTTAGCCATGATTGTCCACCGAGACAAAGCTTACTATGTTGGCCGTGCCCTAGTAGAAAAACTCAAAGAATTGATCCCCCGCCACCAATTTAAAATTCCCCTTCAAGCTTCCATCGGCTCTCGAGTAATTGCTAGCGAACATATCCCAGCTTTACGCAAAGATGTTTTAGCCAAGTGCTACGGCGGCGACATCAGCCGTAAGAAAAAATTGCTACAGAAGCAGGCAAAGGGTAAAAAGCGGATGAAATCAGTGGGAACGGTAGATGTACCCCAGGAGGCTTTCATGGCGGTATTACGTCTAGAGCAAGGCTAGCTTTAAGAGGAGAGGGTCGGGGAGAGGAGTGTGTCTCATGTATGGGAGGATTCTTTCCCCCCACACCTCCCACACTCCTCTTTCTTGACCGAAACTCTAGACAGTACTTTTATTCAAGGTTAGTTTAAGATTGATTTTAATCCCAAAGAGCAGATTTATATGAGAATTCTAGTTTGTAAACTAAGATTTCTCACAAATGGAAAAAAATATTTGTACTCTTTTAATATAATAACTAAAATCAAGTACAAACCAAATTTCCGATTAG
>JAAHGR010000268.1 GCA_010672425.1 Symploca sp. SIO2E6 | reverse complement strand
CCAACTACTACCTCCATGATTGATAAAATCATTGCAGTTGCCATTGACTTAATGAATCCTCAACATTTAAGAAATTGGGAAAGCCAATTGTTGTTACTGTACCTCGTAACAGCGGGAACCGCTGTATGGATAGTTCCTGTGTCGCATTAGCGTTTGAGGCAGGGGTTAATTGTTTCTTTTTTTACAACCTCTCCCACGAAAAACTGCTGAAGGGGTTAAAGCCAATAGTGGCAACTCAGCGGGAGCAGGTATTGGTGGCCACAGGTAGTAGCGATCGCGATTTTGGTAGACTGCAAGAATACTTAGAGCAGGTGCGATGCTACCTAGATATCGATATTGTAGATGTCTTTTTTGCGGTGTTGCAGGTTACTGAACTTACTGCTGAAGAGGCGTTACGCTGGGAAGAGTATGGAAGGATACTGTATGGAGATGGGCAAGATCGGTTTGAGACTGGATGGCTTTGAGGAAGGTTCAAATTGCATAAGCTTAGAAATCAGTGGTGTTCAGATACCCGACTTCTTGAAGAAGTCGGGTATCTTGGAGATCCCTAAACCCCTTTAAATTGGTAAAGCCAATTGCTCACAACCTCGCTGAGATATCGTACCATTAGGCATAGTTGCCTGACAAAAATTAGCTCCACTCAAGTTAGCACCATTCAAATTAGCACCAGTTAAGTCTGCTTCTCTGAGATCCGCACCAGTCAAGTTCGCACGACTCAAATTGGCTCTCCTTAAGTTAGCACCTCTGAGTTGAGCCCTACTCAAGTCAGCATCTCTGAAGTTAGTATTACTAGGAATTACCTCTTCTTTCTTGAAAGTTCGATTAATACTTCTGTTGATATTCCTTAAATCTGCACCAACTAATTTAGCGCCGGATAAATCAGCATTAATCAGACGAGCACCAGTCATTATGGCAGCAGTAAGCTCAGCAGAAGTGAGAGTGGCTCCCGTCAAATCTGCATTATACAATGTCAGGTAAGGGGCAAAACTATTATCTAATTTGGCATTGAGCAAGCGAGCATTACTCATGTCTGCACCATACAAACGAGCTTGAGTAAAATTAGCATTATTCAAAATCCCTCGAGCAAAACTCACAAAATCTAGCTTAGCATCACTAAAATTGACATCCCTCAGGTCAGATACCCTTTGAGTAATATCTGCTCGTTGAATTGTCGTTACCGGACCAAGATCTACTCCAGTGAAATCAACCCCGCTTAAATTTGCACCTCGGAGATTGGCAGCTCTCAAGTGACAACCAGTAAAACTTGCTCTAGTTTTTTCGGGAAGGTCATAAACTGTTGCTCGTAAATAATCATAAGTAGTTATTTGACTAAAACTACTACCTTGATTACTTCTAGCACTCTGGCAATGTTGCTGAAATTCCCGTCGAAAGTTCTCACCCAATTGTGCTTTTACCGGTGAGGCTAAAGCAAAAAGGCAGAAGGCTGCAAGGCTGCAAGGCAGTAAGGCAGAAGGCAGAAGGTAGAAGGTAGAAGGTAGAAGGTTCCAAGAAGGAAAACTTGGAAGGGAAGCTTTTTCACCTTTCAAGGAAGAGGTCGATAGTAAAAAAAATCTATATCTATTCATCACTCATTACTCATTACTCTTGAGAAACACCGAGGCAGGAGGCAGGAGGCAGGAGGCGAGGGAGGAGGAAGGAGGTATAAGGAGGTATAAGGAGGTAGGAGATATGTTTCTCGTATTCAATTGGGGGCGCGAAGCGCACAAGCGGGAGCTCTTGAGAAAAAAGGCCCCAAGGCAGAAGGCTCCAAGGCAGAAGGCTCTAAGGGAAGCTGATACCAAATCCGGTTTAGATACCCCCGTTTTGAAGAAACCGCGAAACCTGCTCTGAGACGTTGCATGCAACGTCTCTACAGGGTGGGATATAAAGGGTTTGTGTATACCGGATTTGGTATGACTTGTTTCTCTTATTCTTTTTGGACTGAAGTCCTACTACTGCTCATTTCCAATTCCCAATTCCCAATTCCCAATTCCCAATTCCCAATTCCCCAGTTTAAGCGATCGCCTGACGGATTTCCTCTAGTTTTTGAGCGACATCTCCACTGGTGAATAGGGTTTTAGCTTGAGCAAACCCTGTCGGCAAATCGGGACAGATGCCACAACGCCACAAATAAAACCCACTATTCCAGATGGCGGCGGGCATCAATGGGGAAGATTCCCCTTGTAAAACCTCCTGCATCTGTACCAATAGTTTAGCAGTTGAGTCAAAAGGGACTTCCTTCCCAGCCAAACCGTAGTCAACTGGATGCAGTAGCAGGCGCTCAAAACCATCTTCGGTATCCGGTTGACTAATCGCAATGATTGCTGTGCGATCGCATGGTAAGTCACAACTACCCTCTAATCCCTTCACTAGGGTAAAATTACTAACTCCCCGCAGTTTCAATGTTTCCCTGAACCGGACTTCTGTCGGGGGGTGAACATATCCAGCAACGAGATGGTTATCTCCAGCACAAGGAGACCAAATTAATTCTGCTGTTGCCGCTGGTGGACGTTTACCAATTTGCTCACGGTAGGCAACCAACTCTTGAGCTTGGGGAAACTGTTGTGGTAGATAGATAAAACCCAGACCAGTTTTTTCTAGTAACTGCTCAACTTGGGGGAGAGTCAATTTAGAGAAGTCAACTCCTAATCCCTGCCAAATGTCGATTAGGGGAGCTCCATACTTCGTAGGCATACAATCCCCCCCATGCATCACCACTGGCATTCCAGCAGTGGCTATAACCAAGGCGGTGAGGGGAGTTACAGGAGCAGTACGTATGCGTCCATCATAGGGGATACCAAACACCGTAACTGGTTTAGTTGGTTTCAGCTTTGGTCCAATGAGATCATAAGCATCCAACATTCCTGCTAGTTCTTCACTGGTAGGCCTTTTAATCCGGTGAGCAATCATAAAGGCTCCAATCTGTGCCGGTGTTGCTTCTCGTAACAGCAGCATCCGGGTAGCAGTTGCCGCTTCCTGACGACTTAAGTCTTTACTAGTGTGGGCACCACTACCAACTTTTTTTAATAATTCTCTAAAAGTATCACTCATGTAATAAGTAATCAGTAATAAGTAATGAGTAATGAGTAATGAGCAATGAGTAATGAGTGCGAATTATTGCATTCAAAATTTATTCATTACCTAACTGCTTAAATAGCACAAAGTTTTTGGTTCTTGGCTTCACTATTAGTTGGTACTTTTAGCTGACGCACCAGTTCACAGAAATGCTTAATTGGTGGTATTTCTAACCGGTCTTGAGTGGTTACCAAAACTACCTGACGAGTTAGCTTAGAATCTATATTGGAGACATTACCCACAACATTTTTGGCAGTAGTTGCTGCGTCTCGGAAGTTAGCGAGCGATCGCACTGCTAAGGTTGGGTCTTTATATGCCTCTATGAGAGCACTTTGGGGCAGTAAGGTAATCATTTCTCCCTGACGCACAACTCCTCGAAAAGCTTCCAGGGAATTCAACTCCATTACTGTCTTCAGGGTAGTTCCCAATCGAGCAAACCGGTCTTGCACTAACCGCTGCATTCCATAGCCATCTTTAAAAACTACTTGGGGGTAGAGAACCAGTTGTGACCAGGGTACTTCTTCATATTGGCTCAGGGGATGGTCAGCTGCCATCAAAACTTCTACCGGTTCATTGTAGAGGACTTCAACTACCATTTCTGGACTAGCAGTCAAAAAGCGATTGTTCATGACGATTGCAATATCTACTAATCCATCTCGCAGCACTTTCAAAGCGCGATCACTTCCCAAAGCGGTCACCCGCAACTGCACTTCCGGGTAGTCAGAACAAAATTGCTTGAGTATTGGGGGTAAATGGTAAGAACAAACAGAGTGAATCCCTGCTACACAGAGTTCTGGTTGCCTGCCTGCCACTAAATCAGTTAATTCTTTGGTTGCTTTTTGCCACTCCAGGCAAATTTTCCGGGCACGAGACAAAAAAAGTTCTCCTCCGACTGTTAGTTTAGTCTGAGTTGTGCGATGGAACAAGGGCAAACCCAAGTCAGTTTCCAGAGACTGAATTTGGCGACTGATGGTAGATTGCGTCACTCCGCATTTTCGCGCCGCTTGTCCGAAATTTCCAGTTTCCGTTACCGCCAAGAAGGCTTGCAACTGCTCAATGCGCATAGTTTTTGTGAGTCAGATTGTATCTGTTGGTAATGTATAGAGGCTAACTGACTTATAGATTTGGTTCAGTAAGATCTGATACAGCTGTTTGTTATTTGTTGTTTGTTGTTGGTTGTTGGTTATTTATTGTTTGAGGATTGAGAATATCTCCCTTGAGGTGAGCAAAATTTTGTGTGGGATTTCCATTCTCGGCGTCCGGTGCGTCTCCCGCGTCCCCGCGTCTGCTGAATCGTTTCCCCACCCTTTTTTTGGCTCACCCTCTCCCTTGTCTCCCTATCTCCCTATCTCCCTATCCCCCCATCTCCCCATCTCCCCTGACGCCGACCTGCTGTAAATAAAATTAATAATTAATAAGTAAATACTATTAATTACATTAAAAAAATAAAACTATTATTAACTTTTATTTCAAACGAGGGTGTTTACGGCTGAACTCAATGCTGCAAATATAAAAAAAAGCTAAAATATTTATAATAATTCAGAATATCCTCTACGGGGTAATTGCTTATAGTCACCTCTATAGGGTGATTGCTTATAACAAACCAAGTGCTTGAACAAGTTTAAAAGCTCAAGAAACATACTATTGAAAAAAAAATACTGATCTTTAGGTATTAGTCCAGCAGGAGAAGTCCCGCTAACATTACCCCAGAAATGGGATGGCACAAGCCACTTAGTAAACTCATTCTGTTCACAGGAAGGTGATACGCACTGCCCCACTTTCCTCTCCCGTTATAGTCGAAGACTTAACGGGAGCTTTCGGCAGAGGAAAAAATGAATACAAATACTTTAGAAGGGAAGATTCAAACATCTCAACAATGTCTAGCGGCATTACTACACCGTACTGATAAATTGCCACTACCGCAAGAAAAATTTATGGTGACCATGCTAGAAGAACTCTTTGCCAATTTGGAAGAACTGCAAAGCTCTATTGAGGAGTTACACTGTATAAATGAAGAATTGACTTATGGTTATTTGGTTTGGGATGCAGTTCTTGGAGGAAAGGATATCACCGAGTATAAACAGACTCAACAGCAACTAGAAGCAGCGAGCCTAAGAAAAGAAATCCTACTCAAAAAGGTTCATCATCGCCTCAAAAATAACTTTCAGGTAATTTACTCTCTCCTCCAGCTGCAATCCAGCAAACTGCAAAATCAGCAACTAGTTGAACTATGCAGAGATATTCAGAGTCGGCTCAAAACCCTAAGTATTTTACACCAAAAATTTTATAATAACCAAAAAATCACCATAATTGACCTGGCTGACTATATCCAAGATTTAACTAATTATTTGTTGCTTACCTATTGGCAAGAAGCCAGTGAGGTTGTCCTTAAATTACAAATTGCTCGAGTTAATATTGGCATTAAAACCGCAATCATTTGTGGTCAAATTATTACTGAGTTATTGCTGAATTCCCTCAAATATGCTTTTCCCCAAAAAGGACAAAGTGAAATTTTCATCAACTTAACTTACAACCGTAATAAAAAAGTCATGATTACAGTTGGCGATAACGGGGTAGGTTTACCACAGGGTATAGATTTCAATAATTTAACATCCTTAGGTCTGCGCTTAGTAAATTCTTTAGTAAAAGACATCCAAGGTCATAGTGAGGTTAATCGAGATCATGGTACAATCTTTAAGATTAGCTTTACAGAAAAACTTTTTTGTTCCCTCCCGTGAGATTTTGATGACAGTTTCTCAAGATACCCCTGTTTCTCTCAAGGCGCTCACTTCCGATAGTGATTTGCTACAGATCGCTCAAGGCACTCGTAAAGCTGCACGGCAATTGGCTCTGCTGCCAACGGATGCTAAGAATCAAGCGATCGAAGCCATTGCCCAAGCCTTGGAAGCCGCTACTTCAGAAATCTTGGCGGCAAATGCGGCAGATTGCCAAGCAGCGGAGGCAGATGGCATTCCCCAGGCTTTGTATAAGCGACTGAAGTTGGATGAGACGAAACTCAAGGGAGCAATCGAGGGGGTGCGAGATGTGGGTAAGTTAGCAGACCCGGTTGGCAAGATACAAATTCATCGAGAACTTGATGAAGGATTAATCCTCAAACGAGTTACTTGTCCCTTGGGTGTACTAGGTATCATTTTTGAATCTCGTCCTGATGCCTTAATTCAAATTACCTCCCTAGCCATCAAATCTGGTAACGGTGTTATCTTCAAAGGAGGAAGGGAAGCTATTCGCTCCTGTGAAGCCCTGCTCAAGGCCATTCATCAAGGATTATTCACCACGGTAGTTAATCCCGCAGCAGTACAGCAGTTAACAACGAGAGAGGAAATAAAAGCACTGTTGCAACTAGATGAATACGTCGATTTGATTATTCCTCGAGGTTCCAACTCCTTTGTCCGCTACGTCCAGGAGAATACTAACATCCCGGTACTTGGTCATGCTGATGGTATTTGTCATCTCTACATAGATCAAGCCGCTGACTTACAGAAGGCAGTAGAAATTACCATTGATGGCAAAACTCAATATGCTGCCGTCTGTAATGCGATTGAAACACTATTAGTACATCAAGCGATCGCACCAAATTTTCTCCCTCTTGCTGCTGCTGCTTTAGAGAAGCGTCAGGTAAAACTGCTAGGAGATGAGGCAACCAGGAAAATTATTGATATCTCAGCTGCAACAACAGCAGATTGGTCTACAGAATACAATGATTTAGTCCTCTCGATCAAAGTAGTAGACTCTCCTGAAGCAGCAATTAACCACATCAATACCTACGGTTCCGGTCATACTGATGCCATTGTCACCGAAGACCCAACAGTTGCCGATACTTTCCTCAATCAAGTTGAAGCTGCCAACGTCTGCCACAACTGTTCCACCCGCTTTGCCGATGGCTTCCGCTACGGCTTCGGAGCCGAAGTCGGCATCAGTACTTCCTCAATGCCTCCTCGTGGACCAGTGGGGTTAGAAGGATTGGTAACTTATAAGTATAGGGTGACTGGTCAAGGTCACATTGTTGATACTTATGCGGGTAAAGATGCTAAGCCTTTTACTCATAGGGATATGTGAGATTAAATCCAGCCACCTAATCCAATTCCCCAAGCCGATTTAAAGGCCAGAAGCGCACTATTGCCTGACCGATGATATTTTCACGGGGTACATAGCCCCACCTAGAACTATCACAGCTATTATTACGGTTGTCCCCTAGTACCAGGTAAGAGTTTTCCGGTACTTTAGCTGGTCCGTAAGGGTATTCGGGTGGCTCATTAATATACTGTTCCGGCAAAAGCTGATCATTAATATAAACTTGGCGACCTTCGACTTTTACCGTTTCTCCAGGTAGTCCGACGACGCGCTTGATAAAGGCTTCCTTGGGAGCTGTGGGTGTCTCTGCTAGGGGATCTGTGCAACGTCCAGCTTCAGCAGGAGCCCTAAACACAATAATATCTCCCCGTTCCGGGTTGCTGAACTTGTAACTCACCTTGTCAATAATCAGGCGATCATTAACTTGTAGAGTTGGTAGCATTGATTCTGAAGGGATGTAGCGTGCTTCCGCTACAAAGTGGCGAATCCCTAAAGCAAGAATGAGTGAGTATCCAATAGTCTTGAGTCCTTCTATCCAGGGATTTTCTGCACGAGTCATAGTCGATTAATTACGATAAAGTCACGAAGAAAGAGTACACAACAAGCAAGTCAATGAGGAGCTAATTACCCCAAATCTCAACCGATGGGAAGTTCCTTAGTTGTAAATGTAATGATTTAACTATTAGTACATCGTATCTTAACATTGTCTTATGTCCTCTAACCATTGCCTGTTAATCCGCCATGCTCGTATTCTCTTACCCACCGGCGAGTTTGTAGTAGGAGATATTGAAACCCGTGGGAGAGAGATTGTGCGGGTTGAGTCAGAAATTCCCCCCTCGACAAGAGTGGATAAAGAGATAGACGCCAATGGTTTAACTTTGTTGCCAGGGGTGATTGATCCTCAAGTACATTTTCGGGAACCAGGACTCGAACATAAAGAAGACCTCTTTAGTGCCAGTTGTGCTTGTGCTAAGGGAGGGGTGACATCTTTTTTGGAAATGCCTAACACTCGTCCTCTTACGATTACACAAGCAGCGCTAGATGACAAGTTACAACGCTCAGCAGACCATTGTTTAGTGAACTACGGTTTTTTTATTGGGGCAACACCGGAAAATCTACCAGATCTCCGAGATGCCCAGCCGACTTGTGGCATTAAGATTTTTATGGGTTCGGCTCATGGTCATTTATTGGTGGATCATGAGGAAGTACTCGAACCAATTTTTGCTCAAGGTGATCGCTTAATTGCAGTTCACGCCGAAGATCAGGCTCGGATTAGGGCACGCCGGGAGCAATTTGCCGGAATTACTGATCCCGCCATTCACTCCCAAATTCAGGATAGCCAAGCTGCGGTTAATGCGACAAAGTTAGCCCTGAAGCTGTCAAAAAAATATCAGCGACGCTTGCATATTCTCCATCTCTCTACCGGAGAGGAAGCACAGTTGTTACGGCAGGATAAGCCTAGCTGGGTGACAGCAGAAGTCACACCCCAGCACCTGCTACTCAATACCAGTGCCTATGAGAAAATAGGTACTCTCGCCCAAATGAATCCCCCTTTGCGCACGCCCCAGGATAATCAAGTACTCTGGCAGGCTCTTCTGGATGGCGTAATTGATTTTATCGCTACTGATCATGCTCCCCACACTTTAGAAGAAAAAGCTAAAGGCTATCCCCATAGCCCTTCCGGTATGCCAGGGGTGGAGACATCTTTACCCTTGATGCTCACTCAGGCAATGGAGGGACGTTGTACGATTGCTCAAGTCTCCAACTGGATGTCCACTGCTGTAGCTCAAGCTTATCGAATTCCTAACAAAGGTGCGATCGCTCCTGGCTATGATGCGGATTTAGTACTGGTAGATTTAGATAATTATCGACCCGTTGTACGGGAGGAAGTCTTGACAAAATGCGGTTGGAGTCCTTTTGAAGGCTGGAACTTGACTGGATGGCCCGTAATCACAATTGTCGGTGGTCAAATTGTCTATGAGCGAGGGCAATTACATACAGAAGTTCGAGGTCAACCATTAGCCTTTGATGCTTGATAAGCTTGTATATACCTAAGAAAGCAAGTTTTCCTGACGTACCGGACGCACCGGACGCACCGGACGCACCGGACGCGGAGAGAGGCGAGGAAATTTTTACTGTTTCTCCGCTGCGATCGCTAATTTTACTCCTTCTACCTGACGCAAGCTATCCATTACTCCCACTACTTGCCCATGAGCGACAGTTTCATCAGCATTGATGATTACCAAGGATTCCGAGTTAGGTACAACCATGGAGTCTACCTTACTTGCCAGTTGTTGTAGCTCAACCAACTCAGAGTTGAGACGAATCTCCCCATTAGGGTTAATTGTGACTTTAATGGTCGATTGGCGCTGGGTTTCTGCCGTTGCTGCCATTGGTAAATTGACTGACAATCCTTCCGAACGGGTTAAATATAGGGTGGAAATGATAAAAAAGGCAAGTATCGAGAAGACTAAATCAATCATCGGCACGATGTTGATTTCTAAAGGAGAGTCTGACTCATCGGGAAAACGCATGGTTAGGTGTTAGGTGTTAGGTATTAGGTGTTAGGTGGTAGGTGGTAGGTGCTAGGTGTTAGGTGTTAGGTGTTAGGTGTTTTTGCCTCCTGTCCCCTCCCCCCTGCCCCCTTCCCCCC
>JAAHGR010000267.1 GCA_010672425.1 Symploca sp. SIO2E6 | reverse complement strand
GTCTTGCGACCAACCGAAGTAGAGGAAACATCTCCATTAGCGTTACTTTCCGGGTGCCCCCCGGTAGTTGCACGACTTAAAATTACTTTGGCTGCGTTTACATCGCGTTGCTCAATGTATCCGCAATATGGACAAGAATGAGTACGAGTACTCAGAGATTTCTGAACTTTAATTCCACAATTACTGCACTCTTGGCTAGTATAATGAGGTGGTACGGCAATTATTTCTCGTCCAAATTTCTTGCCAAAGTATTCGAGCCATTGACGGAAGTTATACCAAGATGCATCAACAATACACCTTCCTAGCTTGTGATTTCTTACCAATCCACTTACATTTAAGTCTTCCAAGACAATCGTAGCGTTAGCTAGACATAAGTTACGCGCTAATTTTTTAGCGTGTTCATTCCTTTTTCTTGTTACTCTCAAATGTTTGCGGGCATAAATACCACGAGCTTTTTTTCTGCCCGTTGAACCCTTCTTCTTTTTGTAGATATTGCGTTGAGAGCGTTTTATGTCCTGTTCAGCAAAACGTAAAAACCTAGGATTCTCCTCATGGTGACCATTGCTATCTGAGTAGAAGTATTCAAGTCCCACATCAATGCCCACTTGTGTATTAGTAGGAGGTGCTTCTAAAGTATTATCAACTTTGACACAAAACTGAACATAATAGCCATCAGCACGGCGTATAATCCGGACTCGTTTAATCAGCTTGACATCAAATTTATGTATATCCCATTTACCAAGTATCTTGAGTGTGCCAATACCTTTTTTGTCGAGAAAGTTGATGCGTCGTTTAGATGGATGAAGTTTCCAACCAGACTGTTTATACTCAACAGAACGGCTATGTTTTTTGAACTTTGGATATCCTTTCTTACTCTTGTTATTGTTTTTGCAATTATCAAAAAATCGCTTAATTGCCCGTTCTACGTTCTCAACAGATGCTTGACAGGCATGGCTATTCAAGTTCTTGACAAACTGATATTCTTCTCTTAGCTGAGTGTTGTACCGATAAAGCTCTTTTTTAGCTATGCCACGGTTATCCATCCAGTACCTCAATACTTTGTTTCTCACAAACCTAGATGTACGGATAGCTTCCTCGATAGCTATCGCCTGTACTTTTTTGACCACAGCTTTGTATTCCAGTACCAACACTCCTACATCACCTCCTTAAAATATAACTCAATCGAAGTATACTTTAATTATATACAATGTCTGACGGCGAATAAATTCGCTACGGGCTTACCCCATAGCTAAAAGCTAGGGGCTTGCGCCTTATGACTTTTGGTCATGATGGCAACATCCTTCTTGGTGGAGGAGAAGATGGTAGGGTTGTGAAGTGGTGGTGGAATGAATAGTTCTAATCCCGTGGAACACCGCATCTTGCCAGTTGATGCTCACGAAAAAAGTAGAAAAGGGTATAAAAGTAGGCAGATTAACTCAAGGTATCTACTTCGAGGAAGTTACTGATGCGCTTCCATATAAGCTCGTAGCAATCGGTTAATCTCTGTTTGATAACCCTGCCCTTGAGATTTAAACCACTCTAATACATCGTTATCAATGGGGAGTGTAACCTGAATTTTGGATTTAGCACTAGGGGCACTACGCCGGATAACTGCTTTGGCAAACATTTCCGGTGTAATCTCTGGACAATCTGATAAATCAATCTCTTCGTCTGTCATTGCATCTAGACGCTGCCAATCAGTTTGAGAGTTGCTTAAAGTAGACTCTTTGTTCATATTTCGTCGCTTTTCTTACAGAAATAATACGGATACGATCCTCACGCTCTGTATAGACAACAGCAACAACACGCCCTTGCAACAAGCCAAAAGTGACGAAACGCTGCTCCCCATAGTTATAGCGGTCATCTTCAACTGTTAAGATGTCGCCATCGAATACAATTTTGACATCGGTAAAATCGATCCCGTGTTTACGAAGATTAGCAAGGCGTTTTGCTTCATCCCACTCGTATTCCATGACTAAACGACAGCTACAATAACCAATTGTAAAGCAAAATTAATATCTTCAACCAAACGAAAGACTTCAATACGACGAGATCAGACTTGCCAAAAAACCGGCTTCGACTTCTGATGCGGCCCTCCCGCCGCCATCTTGCAAGAGTTGTTGATACTTACTCAGCAAGATTTGCATATTCGGTGTTTTATACTGGGGGTTAATTTGCTCGATCGCTTTGTCCCAATCATCCTCACTGGGTAGGTGACCATAACCGGCTAAATAGATGGTTTCTCTCACGAGTTTGTCTAATTCTGCACCGGAAAAACCTGTCGTTCTTTGTACCAAAAATTCTAGTGCCGAGGCAGGAATGGGGGGTAGCTTGTAGAATTGAGCCCGTTTCTGGAGAATCTCAAATCGCTCCTCTGTATTAGGTGGCATGACGATAAAGACTTCATCGAAACGCCCTGCTCGAAAGAGTTCGGGGGGTAATTTTTCTCGATCATTGGATGTAGCGATAAAGAAAATGGGATGTTCGTGATCATTGAGCCAAGTCAGGAAAGTGCCAAACTGCCTGGTGCTTACTCCAGAACTATCTCCTCCTACCCCAGCAAAGGCTTTCTCAATCTCATCCATAAATAGAATATTGGGAGCAGAAGCTTCGATCGCTCTCAATGCTTGAAAGGTATTGCTTTCCGATTCCCCAACCCACCGGGATTGCAGTCGGGAAATCTCGAAGTTAATCTGAGGTACTCGCCATTCTTGAGCGATCGCTCGGGCAATGAAGGTTTTACCGCAACCGGGAAATCCTTCTAGTAAGATGGCGCGGGGACGGAGTTCGGGATTGGAGTCTTGCTCGAACCAGGATTGCCGACTCCGAATCCAAGTCTTGATTCCTTCTAAGCCGCCAACATCACGAAGTCCTTGTCCTTGGGGTGCATAGTATTCTAATACTCCTGTTTTGCGGATTTCCTGCTTCTTAGTTTCAAGGAGCAGTTCCCCTGCTTTTTCCGGTTGAGACCATAGTTGCCGAACTGTGGATAATCGAGCACATTGAACAGCAGACTGTAAGGGCATTCCTTGGGCTTGCTCAGCCAACCTTCTGCCCTCTTCTTCCCCTAAGCCATACTTTTCTACGGCAACACTGAAGACGTTATCATAAAGTTCTTCACCGATTGGTAAGGGTAAGTCCAAGATATGTACCATATTACGGAGAACCGCTGGAATTGTCCAATCGGGACCAGTGGCAACTAAACTCATCCGCACCAGGGGTCTTTTCTGGTCGATCGCGAGAATCAATTCCTTGAGTCGTCTTGCTGCTAGATGGTCATCCGGGCGCATAAGTGCTGACCAGTCTGGTAGAATATAGGTATGGTGAGTGTTCGGATGTTTGATAACTTGTTCCTGAAGTCGCTTTTGTAAGGCTTCTAGGGAATGAAGGATGGGGTTTTGGCGATCAGGTGGACTGCCAAGGCGTTTCCATTGTGCTTGACCTCCACTCCCGGATGTATATTGTTGTAATCCTTCAGTAATGCTCCACTGAGCTAGTTCCCCCGCTTCGATTTCCGAGCCATCAACAATCCCATTGTGAGCTTCGGTAATGCACCGCAGGGCTCGACTCTCTTCCGAGGAGCGGACAAAGATCATGGGGTAACGGGATTTCAGCAAGTCCTGTAGTTCCTGCTGACACTTGACATAAGGCAGTTCTACCTCAGGAGTACCATGTTGCCGTAGGGCTACAGAAAGGGGTACGAGAGGTTTTAGCTGATCGTCATTTTCCATATATGAGTTTTCGTCCTGCCACGTCACCAGTTACAGCAGAGTTTTGATCATGAAGAAATCTGTATGGTGAGTTACGCTAATAGTGAACTACCATATTGATCCTATAGTAGAAGCTAAAGTTGATCATGGCTACTAGCTTTCAAAATCGGAACCAAGTAACACCTTTACAGGTTGAATTTACACTTGCTGTTAACGACATTCCTAAATCGGTACAAGAAATTGCCTTAGCTAGAGCCAAAGAAGCTTATGTGATGGCTCTGTTGGAAGCTGGGGAAATCAGTAGTGGAAAAGCAGCAAGTTTACTGGGTATTCCTCGCCTTAAGGTAATCGAGTCTATGGGAAAATGGGGCATTTCCTTGTTTGATGACTCCTTAGAACTTGAAGACTTAGCGCGGGAGATCGAACAGGCAAACACTTCATTGAATAAGAGTTCTGTATGATTGTTGTCTCAGATACAACTCCAATCAGTGAACTAACAAAAGTAGGATACCTCAATCTACTTCGCGATCTTTTTGGACAAGTTGTTATCCCGCAACAGGTTTATACTGAACTCATGAGAGGTCATCATCCTGCTGCAATGATAGGTGTTTCTGACCCTACATCTAAAAATCAGCTCGATTGGTATCTGTGCGGATATCGGGGGGTGGTGGCTCACTTTTGGACGAATCTGCATCAGTCTCATTCACGGGAATACAGTCCGAAGCTTTCGGCTGCGGCGGTAAAGGAATCGCCGAAGTAGTCGGTGGTACAGATACAACTGGCTTGCGAATTGGCTGCTTAGGAGTGAACTGCCTAGGTGGAGGGGAGGGTGTAGCAGCGGGATTTAGAGGTGCTGTTGTCTGAGGGGAAACCTTTGCCACTTCAGGATTTGAGTAGGTTTGAGAAGGTAGATCCAGGGTAACGACAGTACGGTATAGTCCACAGCGAATATCGGCAATCCACTTGGCAATCATCGCCTCCAAGGAAGCCGTAGTTACTTCTCGTCGGGATTGGTCTTGGATAAACTGGCAAAGTTGGTCACGATTCTCTTGTTTGCGAAAGTAGTCCTCTGGGTGACTTTCGTACAAGCCGCTCAAGGTCAACCGATAAATTACTTCATGGTTGCCTGCTTGGGGAATTCTAACGACTAAGGTGTATTCAGCCATGTTTGGTGTGTGGTGAGGAAGCGGTAAATTGGAGTTATTGGTAAGTAGGCAATTGGCAATTAATGTTTATATATCCAAGATAACTTAACCATCTATTCGGGTGCGATCAACGCAAATTGGTGTCGTAGGCGATCGCTTGTTATGGGAAATCTGTTATTGGTTGTAATTTTTCTGGTTTTTTGTTATTATCTGAATAATGGAATAGGTGTGCGCCTGTAATATCTAGGGTTTGCTGTATAGGAATGAAGCACAATTGTATGCGATCGCCAAATTCAGTTGCAGCAATTAGAAGAAATAACCACAAAGACACAAAGGACACAAAGCACCAATTAGAAGAAATGACCACAAAGACACATTTTTAACTGTGCTTGTCTGGGGTTTAGTATAGATTAGCGAACACCTACGGTGGTGCTGAAGGCGATCGCACCGCAGTGCAAGAAACCGGGTTTCTACCAAGGATAATGACTTCTATCGAGCACCTTTCCCAGAAACCCGGTTTCTGAGGCGAACACCTACGGTGGTGCTGAAGGCGATCGCACCACGATTTTCCCCAATTCCCAATTTCCTATTGCCCATTCTAAATTCTAAATTCTAAATTCTAAATTCTAAATTCCCTCATATCCAGCGTTCCGCATCCTGTTTAAGCTTGTAACTCCAGTTGGAGAAACCCCAGACGGTTACCCCCAATGCCACCAGAGTACCCAGGAGAATTAAGAAGCGGTCCGGAAATAGGCGAAGTCTGTGATAGACAAAGTTGGGAATAGTCACCGTTGTAGGATCAGAAGCAATCTTTAGTTGTCGGCTGGGGGAGTTAACCTCGACAATTGCCTTGTATTTGTCCGCTGGTTCTGCCCCTGGTTGCCTATACTGGATTTCGTATTCTCGCAAAGTTTTGAAGAATGTTTCTAGACTCATAACTGTTTCTTCGGCACTGCTGGGAAATTCACTGATACCAGAGGTTAGTTTGGCAATTTGGCGCAGACGAGGACTATCTACAATGAATCGGGTAATATCTGCTCCCCCTGGCAAACGGCATTGCCGCCGGATTAAGTCAACAGCACCAACTTCGCTGAGTTGTTCATCTCTGAAAGGACAGTTGCTTGCTCGATCTCGCAGTTTTTCCAGTGACTCTCCGTATCCCAAGGTATTTACTCTCACTTCTGGATTTTGTTGGAGAACTTTAGACAAGTCGGCAAAATCTTTTTTTTCAGAAAACCTCCTGTTGCGAGTGTGGTAACCATCGGAGAAGAGAATCACTGTCAGTCTCGGTGGCACCTCTTCTGCCGTTGTTAAGTTACTAGCAGGTTCAAGGGTGTTTGGTGAATTCCCCAAAAACTCCACAGCTTCTGCAACAGGATCGTAGAGATTGGTGGCTGCACAGGGAGATGAACCAGCAAGTTGGTTCACTTGTTCATCTAATTTGGGATCAGTGGCATCTAGGAGCCTTTTCTCGATAATGCTTTGAGTCACGTCATAGGCACACTCCGGCTTGGTGGCTTCGCCAAAAGGTACTAGAGCAATTTGGGCTGGTATTTTTGCCTGTCTGACCCATTCAATAAAATTTCTGATACCAGCGATCGCACCATCCAATTTTTTGACACCACTAGCATCATTTTCAGCCATGCTGCCGCTCATATCCAGTAGGATGACGATTCTACCAGGATCTGGCTTGGAAAGTTGTTCTGGCTTGAGTAAGATAAATTGGGAAATAGGTTGGGGCTTGCTATCTCCGCTATTAGTTTTGGCAGTATAGATTTGAAAATCTTCTTTTTTTAGTCCTTCGATAGGCACGTTATCCTCGTTAAGGACTTTAACCCTGAGATTAACTAAACCATTTTCAGGACGGCGTGGTGAAATTTCAATTCGAGGAGTTGCGAGGCTAGGTAGAGGTAGCAAGCAGGTTAGTGTCAGTAGGTAGAAGACAGACGCGGAGATGCGGGGACGCGGGGACGCGGAGATAGCAGAGGTTTTCATCCTTTGTTGTGAAGGAAAGTTCATGGGAGTTTGACTTGTAAGTAGGGTTTGGGAGAATAAGTAATAAGTAATAAGTAATAAGTGAAGAGTTCATTTTTGGCTTTTGTACTTGTCTTTTGGGCAAGTTGGGGTGGCGTTACTTTCATGAATTTTTATCGGGAGGAGCCTTGGTGCTGGTATCAACTAGGAAAGCTAGGAAAAAACAACTTAACTGTGCCGGCAACAAGAGCTAGGACAAATCCTACTACAACAGAGCGATTAATAAACTCTTGAGTATCCAAGCGCTTACCAATGCCTTTGACCTCAATTTCCAAGTTTTTGATCTCTCCTTCGAGTCGGACTTGTCCAATTTTAATTTCGACTACCTCTTTTTGGAGGTTTTCAAACTTGTCATCCACATTTTTTTGAATGCTTTCAAACTTGTTATCGACATCTTTTCGGAAGCTCTCAAACTTCTCATCCATGTGATCGAGCTTCTTACTAATTTGTCCTAAAACCTCTTCCAGGGAATAGGTAACTTTCACAGAGTCTTGAGTCATAGGTGTTAGATTTGCTGAGGTGAGGTAATGAGGAAATATAGTTTATAGGCGCACAAACATCCCATTATCAATAGTATAACCCAAATGTCGCCAAACGTAGGTTGGGGGTCGCGCAAGCGAAACCCAACAAGCCCCGTGTATCGGGCTAGAGGTCAAACGTGAGCAAGATGCCCGACAAATGTACGCGAGCAAGATGCTTGCACTACGGTCAAACGCGAGCAAGATGCTCCCAGCCTGTAAGGTTTATTGGTTCTAATGTCAATATCAAATTGAGCTTTCTTTACAAGCCCGACTCTGCTTAGGATAAGCAAAGTCTTTTTTCTTGAACAACAATGACAGTTAATGAACAACCAGCAGCAAATTACGATACTCCTTGGAAAGAAGCATTACAGCAATATTTTGAGCCTTTTTTGAGCTTCTTTTTTCCTAAGGTTCATACCCTCATCGACTGGCATCAACAACCGGAATCCCTCGATAAGGAACTCGAACAGATTCTGCGGCTAGCTGATTCTGGAGAGAAGGTTGCCGATAAGTTATTCAAGGTATGGTTACTTGATGGCAAAATCACTTGGGTTTTGATTCATGTCGAAGTGCAAAGTCAATATAAAAGTGGTTTTGCTAAGCGAATCTATCAGTATAGCTACAGAGCCTTTGACCTTTACGAACAACCGGTGATTAGCTTAGCGGTATTAGGGGATAAACGAGCCACTTGGCGTCCTCGTCATTACGGTTATGCACTGGGAGGTTGTAAGCTGAAACTGAAGTTTCCGATCGTGAAACTGTTGGATTATCAAGCCAAGTGGCAGGATTTAGAGGAAAGTACCAACCCTTTTGCCATTATGACCATGGCTCATCTGACAACCATGATGACACGGGATCAACCACAAAAGCGGCAGCAGGGGAAATGGGATTTGGTTCGGAAACTATTGGAAAAAGGTTACGATCAGGAGGATATCAGAAAGCTTTTCCGGGTGGTCGATTGGATGATGACATTGCCAGAAGAGTTACAACAGAGTTTTGAAGAACAATTGAATCGTTATCAACAGGAGAGACAAATGCCTTTACTCAGTCATATGGAAGTAAGAGGAATGCAACGGGGTATTAAACAGGGAACCGTGCAAACAGCTCACGAATGGTTACTCGAAGTTTTGACAATGCGATTTGAAGTAGTGCCACCGGAAGTGATTGAAGCAATTAATCAGATAGAAGATGTCTCAGTTTTGAAGCAGTTGTTGAGAGAAGCGATCGCGATTAGTTCCGTAGTAGACTTCCAGGAGTTACTCTCCCAAAGTCAAGCTGATTCCTAGTCGCCAAATGTAGCCAAACGTAGGTTGGGGGTCGCGCCAGCGAAACCCAACATAATGTATTGAGCTGGAGGTCATACGATACTCCTTGGAAAGAAGCATTACAGCAATATTTCGAGCCTTTCTTGAGCTTCTTTTTTCCTAAGGTTCATCCCCTCATCGACTGGAACCACCCACCGGAATCCCTCGATAAGGAACTCGAACAGATTCTGCGGCTAGCTGATTCTGGAGAGAAGGTTGCCGATAAGTTATTCAAGGTATGGTTACTTGATGGCAAAATCACTTGGGTTTTGATTCATGTCGAAGTGCAAAGTCAATATAAAAGTGGTTTTGCTAAGCGAATCTATCAGTATAGCTACAGAGCCTTTGACCTTTATGAGCAACCCGTGATTAGCTTAGCGGTATTAGGGGATAAACGAGCCACTTGGCGTCCTCGTCATTACGGTTATGCACTGGGAGGTTGTAAGCTGAAACTGAAGTTTCCAATCGTGAAACTGTTGGATTATCAAGCCAAGTGGCAGGATTTAGAGGAAAGTACCAATCCCTTTGCCATTATGACTATGGCTCATTTGACAACTATGATGACGCAGGGTAAACCAAAAATGCGGCAGCAGGGGAAATGGGATCTAGTTCGGAAACTATTGGAAAAAGGTTACCATCAAGAAGACATCAGGAAGTTGTTCAGAGCAATCGACTGGATGATGACATTGCCAGAAGAGTTACAACTGAGTTTTGAAGAAAGATTAAATCGTTATCAACAGGAGAGACAAATGCCATTACTCAGCCATATGGAAATCAGAGGAATGCAACGGGGTCTTGAACGGGGTCTTGAACAGGGAACTATGCAAACAGCTCACGAATGGTTACTCGAAGTTTTGACAACGCGATTTGAAGTAGTGCCACCAGAAGTGATTGAAGCAATTAATCAGATAGAAGATGTTTCAGTTTTGAAGCAGTTGTTGAGAGAAGCGATTGCCTACGGCACCAGCGAAGCTGATCGCGATTAGTTCCATAGTAGACTTCCAGCAGTTATATCAAATCCGGTGGAATCGTTACACCTTGGTGACAATAAGGCAGAAGGCTCCAAGGCAGAGGGCAGAAGGAAAAGAGCAAGGTTGCAAGGTTGAAGGATACGATAAGTGTTTAGCCGGATTTG
>JAAHGR010000266.1:9443-9856 GCA_010672425.1 Symploca sp. SIO2E6 | reverse complement strand
TGCGCCTATAAATGTAAATTATAAAATATTGTAGGGGCGGGTTTAGCGATAATCTATCCCACTTGACCAAAATATTGGGCTCAAAACCCGCCCAAAGCTGTCCCCGGTTAGCGCAACCTATCCCTAATTTTCATCAGAATCGATTCCTGCTTCTCGCAGCAATTCTTCTAAACGCTTAGTCCGTTGACGTTCCTGTTCGAGTTGTTCTTCAGCAACAACAGCTCGGTTTTCTGCACTTTGCAACTGTCCCTGTGTAGCGGAAATCGTTTCCTCTGGAGTTAAATATCGCTTGCCCTGCTCATCATACCAATATAACCATTCTCTGGTAATTCCTTGATATGTTCCTAGTTCTCTGCCTATTCCTAAATTAATTTTTGCTAACCATACTGGTTCACCCTCTAATAATCTATATT
>JAAHGR010000266.1:0-9343 GCA_010672425.1 Symploca sp. SIO2E6 | reverse complement strand
CGCTTGCCCTGCTCATCATACCAATATAACCATTCTCTGGTAATTCCTTGATATGTTCCTAGTTCTCTGCCTATTCCTAAATTAATTTTTGCTAACCATACTGGTTCACCCTCTAATAATCTATATTCTCCTGCTTCCAGTTGATATACCTCTAAACGAGGCTTCCTTTTTCTGAGGGGATTATAGATTGCATAATATAACACTCCCAATTGAGCGTAATCTTGTTTCTTGTGAGAATATTCTCCTCTTCTGGTTTGAGAGACAACTTCTAAGACCAACAAAGGAACTTCTTTCTCTTCCCAGAGAACATAGGATAAACGTAAATCTGCATCAATTATTCTGGGGACTCCAATACTAAGAAAACCATCAGGAACAATAGCATCTTCCTCTGAGTCATAATATATGCCCATATCCACGCCGAAAAACCAATCCATTCTCTCTGACCAAATTAAGGCGAGAATTGCTTTGAGGAGTCCAGAAATTAAGTTTTGTAATTCGTTATCCACAGGGGTATCATCAGAATCGGGTAAATCTTCAGCAGAGGGCAAACATGCTCGAGGATTATATTTTAATAACATAGTTTATTCGGTAATCTTCAAGGAAAGCTGTTTTACTCCTATTGCCCTATTTTAGCTGAAATAGTCAACTACTAAGCTCCTGTACTCAGCTACACTTGTGCCGTAGGCAATCGCAACTTTCCTTATTTTGGTATTATTAGTGAGCAAGAGTTGGGTGGAACACTCTTTCGGAGAAATCGTAGCTCATGGTCTTCCCCCGAACAAGCACAATCCAACATGACAAGAAAAAGCGATCGCTTGAGGGTTGAGAAACCGGGTTTCTCGCTAACATCTCGCTTCTCGGCCAAAATTATCCCAGAAACCCGGTTTCTTGCATTCGCCCTGTGCCTTTGTGGTAAATTATCAACTGATTGCCAGATGGTATATTACGTGATCGCTCTTGAGCACCCTATTTCCCTAATTTTCATCAGAATCGATTCCTGCTTCTCGCAGCAATTCTTCTAAACGCTTAGTCCGTTGACGTTCCTGTTCTAGTTGTTCTTCAGCGACAACGGCTAGGTTTTCGGCAACAACGGCTCGGTTCTCAGCGACAACAGCTCGGTTTTCTGCACTTTGCAACTGTCCCTGTGTAGCGGAAATCGTTTCCTCTGGAGTTAAATACCGCTTGCCCTGCTCATCATACCAATATAACCATTCTCTGGTAATTCCTTGATATGTTCCTAGTTCTCTGCCTATTCCTAAATTAATTTTTGCTAACCATACTGGTTCACCCTCTAATAATCTATATTCTCCTGCTTCCAGTTGATATACCTCTAAACGAGGCTTCCTTTTTCTGAGGGGATTATAGATTGCATAATATAACACTCCCAATTGAGCGTAATCTTGTTTCTTGTGAGAATATTCTCCTCTTCTGGTTTGAGAGACAACTTCTAAGACCAACAAAGGAACTTCTTTCTCTTCCCAGAGAACATAGGATAAACGTAAATCTGCATCAATTATTCTGGGGACTCCAATACTAAGAAAACCATCAGGAACAATAGCATCTTCCTCTGAGTCATAATATATGCCCATATCCACGCCGAAAAACCAATCCATTCTCTCTGACCAAATTAAGGCGAGAATTGCTTTGAGGAGTCCAGAAATTAAGTTTTGTAATTCGTTATCCACAGGGGTATCATCAGAATCGGGTAAATCTTCAGCAGAGGGCAAACATGCTCGAGGATTATATTTTAATAACATAGTTTATTCGGTAATCTTCAAGGAAAGCTGTTTTACTCCTATTGCCCTATTTTAGCTGAAATAGTCAACTACTCAGATACTGCGATCGCGATGGGCAAAATAATTTGCGGAGATTTGGTTGTGTTTGCTGCTATTGTTTGCTAAGATTATGAATAATGGAGTAGGTGTGCGCCTATAAATGTAAATTATAAAATATTGTAGGGGCGGGTTTAGCGATAATCTATCCCACTTGACCAAAATATTGGGCTCAAAACCCGCCCAAAGCTGTCCCCGGTTAGCGCAACCTATCCCTAAATTTGCAATTCTCAATTCTGGAAAACTCCCAGATCCCCGACTTCTTTAAGAAGTCGGGGATCTATGAGCTACCTAACACCTAACACCTAACACATTGGCAGTATTTTGTATAAAGCTGTAGGGTGGGCATTGTCTATAACCTTCGACAGAGTGTGAAATGATTGGGGAGCAATGCCTACCACAGTTTTATCCACAAATTGGAATAGGTGAGCCTAAGCGAGGTAATTTATCAGTCCAATTGTTGAGATTTTCAATTTGCCCACCCGACAAAAGCGATCGCTGATTTGGTTGTGTTTGCTGCTATCGTTTGCTAAGATTATGAATGATGGAGTAGGTGTGCGCCTATAAATGTAAATTTGAGAATATTGTAGGGGCGGGTTTAGGGATGATCTATCCCATTTGACCCAAATATTGTGCTCAAAACCTGCCCAACGCCGTCCCCGGTTAGCGCAACCTATCTCTAATTTTCCATTCTCAATTCTGATATTATTAGTGAGCAAGAGTTGCGTGGGACTCTCTTTCGGAGAAATCATAGCTCATGGCCTTCCCCCGAACAAGCACAACCCAACATGAGAAGAAAAAGCGATCGCTGGAGGGTTGAGAAACCGGGTTTCTCGCTAACATCTCGTTTCTCAGCCAAAATTATCCCAGAAACCCGGTTTCTGGCATTCGCCCTAAGAAAGTGATCGCACTTTCAAGATTGTTACAAAAACTTAATAAAAATATAGAAGCACCATTAAGGGATTGTCAAAAATTGCGCTTAGATCCTGACTGGCGGGAAGGGTAATCTGTAGGGTTTTCATGCAGAAGCAGCTTTGGCGGCGTTAACTTTATGGCGCAATTGAGCGAGTACCTCGTCTGCTGCTAAAATATCTCCTTGCTCTGCTGCTTTTACTCCTGCATCAATTTTGAGGCGAGTTTGTTCAACCCAAGCTATATAGTCTGGGGTTACATCAGGGTTTTGCTGGATGATTTCGTTGGCAAGAAGGACTAAGGCAGTATCAATCGCATCTTCTATGGAAGGATACCTACCCTGCTGGGAGAGGGATTCAAGAATTCTGCTTTGCTGGGAACTAAGGGTAATTTGCATAAGGTGGTTAATTTGCTGTTTGCACCAGAAAGGTTTGCTCTCTAATTCTAAAGATTATAACGACTAACTGGTGGACTATCGTAATCTTCAGCACGAACAGTCTGATTAAGTTGTTACGCATTTAATTTGTATAATACTAGCGAGCAAGATGTTTGCGCTACGCGCTAGCATCGCTTACGCACTACAATATTTTCAGGTTTTCGCATTATACAATTTAGCTGCACATCAGCTTAACAGGCTCGGCTGTAGACTGCTTGGGGGTATTATTATGTGAAATTTTCGGATTGCTAGACATGGAAAATGCAAACCGTCGCTGAACAATTGTGCTCTTTGTGTCTTTGTGGTAAAATACCTTCAAATCCAAGATTCCCATACCAAAGGTTCCACCTGTTGAATGCGTTGGAAATCCTTGTCGGCAGAAACAATTGTAAGATTATAGTATATTGCTGTAGCTGCAATCCAGAGATCATTGTCTCCAAAACCAAGGTTTTGTGGATTAAATTTTCTTCGCTGTGCTTTATCCTTAGGACCAAAAGCAGCAATCAATTTTCCTTTGAGGGAGCCGTAAATTTCAGAAATGGGAAGATTGATAGGGTATAAGTCGATTATATCTATAAAAGCTCTAACTTGCTGGAGGTTAGCTGCTCTTCTTTCAGATTTAGCTGCCATATAAAAGAGTTCTCCACAGACTATAGTACTAGTGGCAACCCCTGCTTCTGTGTGAAGTTGTAGCTGCTCAATTAAGTTGGGTTCGCCGAAGATGATACGACTACAGTGGTTGGTGTCGAGCAAATACATCAGAATTGAGCTTCAGAACGACTATTGTAGACAAACTCCAGGCATTCCTCGAAGTCTTCCCCTTGCCAAGTGCCTGCAAATTTCAGTAAGTCTTTGGCTTTAGAATCACGTAAAATAGGTTCGACCGGCTCAATCACAACTGTGCTAGATTCTTTCCTAGAGTTACCTGCTTTAGCTTTGAGGTATTCGAGATAGTCGAGAACTTGTTCTAGGATAGGTTCTGGGGTAGATGCAATTGCTATGTGCAATTTGTCTTTAATGGTAGTCATCACTGAATACAACTCTCTTGGTTTGGTACTATTTTCCCTACAGGATATGCGATCGCGAAGTACTGCTGCAAGCAGATCAGCTATGCTGGTGACATAGGTAATCGCATTCTTATAAATACGAGTCCTTCAAAAGCGATCGATCGCTGATATTGTAGATTAGGTAAAGTTCGCTCTGTTTGCAGTGGGGCTTACGCTATTGCTTCGGGTTTTGTACTATTAGCTTTGGGCAAAATAATTTTCGGGGATTTGGTTGTGTTTGCTGCTATTGTTTGCTAGGATTATGAATAATGGAAAAGGTGTGCGCCTATAAATGTAAATTTTGGAATATTGTAGGGGCGGGTTTAGGGATGATCTATCCCATTTGACCCAAATATTGGGCTCAAAACCCGCCCAACGCCGTCCCCGGTTAGCGCAACCTATCTCTAATTTTCCATTCTCAATTCTGGTATTATTAGTGAGCAAGAGTTGGGTGGAACACTCTTTCGGAGAAATCGTAGCTCATGGCCTTCCCCCGAACAAGCACAACCCAACATGAGAAGAAAAAGCGATCACTTGAGGGTTGAGAAACCGGGTTTCTCGCTAACATCTCGTTTCTCGGCCAAAATTATCCCAGAAACCCGGTTTCTGTTTTGATGGATGTATTTTAAAACATCGTTCATTTGCTGGATGGATAATTTGAAGCGATCGCGGATTAATTCGGGTGATAAATTGGCTTTCAGACAAGCCATAATCCGATACAAGGTTATACGTGTTCCTGATACGGATAAGCCTTGTTGAGTGCGTATTACCGTTAGCTGTATATTTCCCTTGGCTTTCACCATTTTACTGCCGTGACACATCTAAAAATGTAGGTTGGGTAGAGCTTTCTTCGTGACCCAACACAACCCTCTCCAGCGTTGGGTCTCGTTGCCTCGACCCAACCTACATTTATTCCACCTTTTTAGATGTGTCACTGCACTACTGGCGTGACACACTTAAAATGAGGGAATAGATTTTGGCTCAAACCCTTATTTGACAAGGAAGCCGTCGATTTCCTATTACACCATTTTAGGTGTGTCACGCCACTACTGGCGTGACACACTTAAAATGAGGGAATAGATTTTGGCTCAAACCCTTATTTGACAAGGAAGCCGTCGATTTCCTATTACACCATTTTAGGTGTGTCACGCCACTACTGCCGTGACACACCTAAAATGAGGGAATAGATTTTGGCTCAAAACCTTAATTTACAAGGAAGCCGTAGATTTGCTATTACACCTTTTTAGCTGTGTCGCGCCACTACAAGAACTACAAGATAAGGTAAATTCCCTATCTAATCCATCATTCCTCTAAAAAAATCGATGGTTTCCTTCAAGGCCACAATAAAAGCATCAATTTCTGCCTGCGTGTTATAAAAATACAAACTCGCCCTAGCAGATCCTGTGATACCCAATAAACGATGCAAAGGTTGGGTACAATGATGACCAGAACGGATGGCTACTCCTTCTTGATCTAGCATAGTAGAAATATCACTAGAATCTAATCCCTCTACTGTAAATGACGCTAAGGCGGCTCTTCCTTTATCCCCTGGTTGAGGGCCATAAATTGTTACCTCAGGAATTTGTCGAAGCAAAGCAAACAGATAAGCCGTTAACTCTTCCTCATAAGCATGAATTTTGTCCATGCCTAGCCCCATTAAATAGTCTACCGTAGCACCAAGAGCGATCGCTTCGGCAATGGCGGGAGTTCCGGCTTCAAATTTGTGGGGTAACTCGGCATAGGTGGTATGGTCTAGGAAGACTTCGGCAATCATTTCCCCTCCACCGAGGAAAGGAGGCATTTCTGAGAGTAGATCTAGTTTCCCATAGAGGAAGCCAATTCCAGTTGGACCACACATTTTGTGTCCCGATGCTACCAGCCAATCACAGTCCATGGCCTGGACATCGATGGGCATATGAGGTACACTTTGACAACCGTCGATGATCACCTTGGCTCCGTATTGGTGAGCTAGGGGAATGATCGCTTCTATGGGATTGATACAACCCAAGGTATTGGAGACATGAACCACACCCACTAATTTGGTGCGATCGCTAAGTAGTTGTTGAAATTGCTCAAAGTCAAATTCCCCAGTTGCCGTCAATCCGACATATTTAATTACTGCGCCTGTCTTCTGAGCAATGATTTGCCAAGGAACCAAATTACTGTGATGTTCCATCACTGTGAGGATAATCTCATCTTGCGGTTGCAAGTTATGCAAACCCCAGCTGTAGGCAACTAAGTTAATCGCTTCACTAGCATTACGGGTGAAGACAATTTCGTTGCGGGAAGCAGCATTGATAAACCTAGCCACTTTGTCCCTAGATCCTTCATAAGCCTCTGTGGCTCTAGCACTCAGGGAATGAGCCCCTCGGTGGACATTGGCATTATCCTGCTCGTAGTAGTTGCGCAAAGCGTCGAGTACTGCTACAGGTTTTTGAGAAGTAGCAGCATTGTCAAAGTAAATAAGAGGTTTACCATTGACTTGCTGCTGCAAGATAGGAAAGTCAGTTCGGATGGTGTCAGCAAGGAGCATTGGGAATTTAGAATGAAGAATTGGGAATTGGGAATTGGGAATTGGGAATTGGGAATTGGGAATTGGGAATTGGGCATGGGGCATTGACAAACAACAAACAACAAACAACAAACAACAAACAACAAACAACAAACAACAAACAACCAACAACCAACAACCAACAATCAACAACCAACAACCAACAACAAACAACCAACAACCAACAACTAATAAGTCCTACAACTAGTACAAGAAGCCAGCCTTTTACTTAGGGAAGCAACGGGAATGCTATCGAGGATTTCGGTAACGAAGGCATCAATTAAGAGGTTGCGTGCATTGACTTCATTCAATCCCCGACTTTGTAGGTAGAAGATTTCATCCGCTTCTAGTTGACTGACAGTTGCTCCGTGAGAGCATTTTACTTGGTCTGCGGTGATTTCTAATTGGGGTTTGGTATCTACTCTGGCTTTGGAAGAGAGTAACAGATTGCGGTTCAGTTGGCTGGCGTTGGTAAATTGAGCTTGGTGGGGGACAAAAACTTTGCCGTTGAAGACCGCATGAGCGCTACCGTCTACAATACATTTATGTAGCTGATTGCTGGTACCGTGGGGATGGTTGAGAGTAATGACACTGTGGGTATCTGCCAACTGTGTACCACTAATCATGGTTAAACCGTTGAGGGTGGTTTGAGTACCTTCCCCGGTTTGCCATATTTCCCAGTTATGGCGGGAGAGTTGGGCTCCTAAGGTGATCCCAGTGCCAGTATAGCGGCTATTACGGGCTTGAGCGATCGCGGTTTTGCCAATGTGAAAGCTATCGGCTGTTTCCCGTTGGTTGCGGGTATGGGTAACGGCGGCGTTTTCTTCTACCCAAATCTCTGTAACCTGGTTGGTAAAATAGGGTTTATTGATGGGAATATCTGGACAACCTTCAATATCGGCTCCATAATGCTCTACTAGCTGCAATTGGGAACCTGCTTCTGCGACTACTAAGCAACGAGGCTGACAAATTATTGGTGCTGCTTGAGTGGTACAAACAAATAACAGCTGTATCGGTTGCTCTACTATGGTATCTTTCGCTACCCAAACTACTGCCACATCAGTTAATCCCGCAGTATTGAGCGCTGTGAATACTTCGGAAGCACCCTGCTGCCTACCTAAATAATCCTGGAGGCGGGAGGTGTACTCAGGAGGAAGTGCAGCTAAGTTACCGACAAAGACTCCTGCTGGTAATCCCGTAACTGTGGATAGTTGCGGTGCATAAACACCATTAATGAATACTAAGCAACTTTGGGCTGTTTCCGGGAGAGTGAAGGGGGAAAGATCCAGCTGAGACCCAGACGAGATAGACTGGGGATCTACGGCTTGGAATTGCACCTGCAATAGGGAAGACAAATCCGTAAAACGCCATTCTTCCTGCCGTTTGCTCGGAATCGCTAATTCTTGTACGATCGCCTCAGCACTATGACGTAACTCTTCTAACCAATCTACCTCAATTACAGTCCCTTGGCGACATTGTTCCAACAATGTCCCTAGATAGGAGACCTCTGGTGTTACCGAAACTTGTATACTCATTTTAAGCACCTACCGCCTCTGCTTCCAGTACCCAGTCATAACCACGGGATTCCAATTCCAGTGCTAATTCCTTACCACCGGTTCTCAGAATTCTTCCTGCTGCCATTACATGGACAAAATCTGGCTCGATATAATTAAGTAGACGTTGGTAGTGGGTAATCAAAATCATCGCATTTTCCGAAGTTGCCAGCTGATTAACCCCACCAGCGACAATTTTCAGAGCATCGATATCCAAACCAGAATCAGTTTCATCCAAAATCCCCAACTTAGGTTCTAGTAGAGCCATTTGGAGAATCTCATTCCGCTTCTTTTCCCCTCCAGAAAAGCCTTCATTGAGACTACGCTCCAAGAAACTAGGATTCATTTTAACAATTTCCAGCTTCTCTTCCACCAAATCCTCGAAATCGAAAGTATCGATTTCCTCTAATCCCTGATGCTTGCGGTGAGCATTGTAAGCCACCCGCAAGAAATCCAAATTACTGACACCCGGAATTTCCAAGGGGTATTGGAAAGCCAGAAAAACTCCCGCCAAGGAACGTTCCTCCGGTTCCATCGCTAACAGATTTTGGCCTAAGAAACTAACCTCACCCCCAGTAACCGTGTAAGCGGGATGACCAGCCAAAACTTTAGAGAAAGTACTTTTACCAGAACCATTAGGTCCCATAATCGCATGAATTTCCCCCGCCTTAACCTCCAGATTAAGTCGGTTCAAAATCTGATTTCCTTCTACATCCGCTGTCAAATCCCGGATTGACAGAATTGTATTACTACTATTATCACTCATTTTTAGAATTGGGAATTGGGAATTGGGAATTGGGAATTGGGAATTGGGAATTGGGAATTGGGAATTGGGAATTGGGAATTGGGAATTGGGAATTGGGAATTGCAATTTAACAATTTAACAATTCAACAATTTAACAATTCAACAATTTAACAATTTAACAATTCAACAATTATCCAACCGCTCCTTCCAGCTTCAAACTCAACAACTTATCCGCCTCTGCTGCAAATTCCATGGGCAATTCATTAAA